>QNDS01000383.1 GCA_003644925.1 Candidatus Fermentibacterota bacterium | reverse complement strand
TTGTAGCGGCTATCTTCCTGCCCACATGACCTGATTTGCCCATGCCGCAGATAACTATCTTACCATCTGTCCGGGCAAGAACTTCCACAGCTCTTTCGAAAGTACCTTCAGCGAGCCTGGCAGTTGCCTCAAGCCATTCCGACTCTATCCTGAAAACCCTTAAGGCTTCTTTGTAAAGATCAGCCATTACTGAGATCCTTAAGGAGCATATCAACTACCTCTCTTACCGCACCATTTCCTCCGCTGTTTTTCGTAACTATATCACACTCAGCCTTTACGGCAGGATGAGCGTCTGCAGGACAGGCTCCAATACCGGCAACTCTGATGGCAGGCAGGTCCAGAAGGCCATCGCCCATGAATATGGCTGATTCGCAGCCGATTGACAGGTTTCTACAGATATCCATTATAACAGCAGCCTTTTTGTCGGTGCCCAGACACAACAGTTCAATCCCCAGGTCAGCCGCTCTTCTCCTTGTTGCGGGAAAATCCCTGAAGGAAACAAGAGCTACATGGAAACCTCTTCTTCGAAGCTCTATTATTCCTGCTCCATCAGCTGAGTTGAACTTCTGAGTTACTCCACCCGGACCGTAGTAGAGTCCTCCATCGGTAAGCACTCCATCGACATCAAGTGCCAGCAGTTTAATTCTCTCAAGATTGATCATCGGCCTTCCCAATGGATAATGGATTTCCTGACCATACTTTCCAGGGTATCGAAGTCCACCATTGTAAGGGAGTCGCTCAGCCCTGAAGCAGGATCGGGATGTGCCTCTATGAAGAGACCGTCAACACCCCAGGCAGCGCCAGCACGGGCAAGCGCAGGGGCGAATTCCCTGCAGCCGCCGCTTGTCCCCCTGGCAGCACCGGGAAGCTGCAGGGAATGGGTCACATCCAGAATCACCTTCTGCGAAAAACCGCTCATTATCGAAAGCGACCGGAAATCTACAACAAGATCTCCATAACCGAAAAAGGTACCTCTCTCGGTAAGCCAGATCTCAGGGCATCCAGCCGCTGCAGCCTTCGCAGCAGAACCCTTCATATCCCGGGGATTCATGAACTGCCCCTTCTTGATATTCACGGGTTTCCCGGTAGCTCCTGCTGCCTCCAGGATCGAAGTCTGCCGGCACAAAAAAGCGGGGATCTGGATGATATCGACAACCTGAGCAACAGGTTCTGCCTGCATAGCGTTGTGAATATCGGTAATGGTTCTGACACCGAACTCCCTCGAAACATCTTCGAGTATCCTCAAACCTTCGTCCATTCCCGGACCCCGGTAGGAACCGTGGCTTGTTCGGTTATCCTTCAGAAACGATCCTTTAAAAAACCAATCGGCAGAGTGATCAAGCGATTCCAGGAGTGAAGCGGTGAATTCCGCGACTCTCATGGATACGTCTCGCGATTCAAGACTGCACGGACCGATTATGAAAAGCGGGGCTCTATCATCTATTGAAATACTCCACCGCCCTTTCAAGGTCCTGTTGTGTATCCACACCTATTCCATGAAATTCACCCGTTACAACCCGGATACGCATTCCCCGCTGCAGCCAGGCAAGCTGCTCAAGCTTTTCGGTTCTTGAGAGACTGGTGGTTCCCGCTGCGGCGCAGCTTTTGAGTGACTCGGGGCTGAATGAATAAATACCGATGTGTTCCAGAAGATTATCCGCACCGTAAGGAATAGGATATCTGGAGAAATAAAGAGCTTCCAGGCTTTCGTTAATAACAACTTTCACTGCATCCGGTGATCCTGCAAGTTCTGCCGGAATTTCCCTGGCAAGTGTAACTACCTGATCTTTTTCAGATGGGATCGCAGTAATTGAATCGATCCAGTCTTTATTCACCAGGGGTTCATCACCCTGAACGTTTATTATTGTGTCTCCGGGGAAACCCAGTAAACTCCATGCTTTGAAAACCCTTTGCGTGCCGCAAGAGGCTTCTCCAGTGTAAACAGCTTCAAAACCTGCATCCTCAACAATATCCATAATACGTTTATCATCGGTTGCCGCAACAGCTCTGTCAACAGAATCGGAAATCCCACGCAATACCCTGATTATCATGGGGACTCCTGCAATGTCCGCCAGGGGTTTGCCGGGCAGCCTCCGGGAAGCGAACCTGGCAGGGACTATGGCAACGATTTTCGCTGAAGCTGCTACTCTCCCAGCCATTTCTCAGTAGCCCATATTGAAATACTTAATACGGTTTCCTCCCCGAAGATATCCTCCATGTCACGCCAATACTGGTAACCGGCGGCAATATCGACCCCAGCCCTTCCCTCGTTGAAACTGTATCCTCCGCCCATAGTGAACGTTTTCGCACCATCTCTCCATAATCCATCCATATAGGAAAATCCCGAACGGAACGAAATGCCGCTTCCTGCATATATCTCGGCTCCAACCGAATATACACTTCCGGGATCCGTCTGGATGCTGAGAACATCCATGACCTTTCTACTGTAAATATCCGCACCGATAAGAATTCTCTCAATAGGCCTGAAGGATATTCCAACAGACACTTCACCAGGAAGAGAGTACATACTCCGGGAGCTGTCAGTTTCTGAGGATGCAAGGAAATCCCTGTCTACTTCAAGGGTTCCCTTTCTGTCAGTTGATATGGAGAAACCCAATCCGAATCGCTCAGTTTTTACAAGTATCCCGAATACACCTCCCCATGCCATGCGGAAATGAGCATCATCGCGGTAAACCGAACTGTCCGATGTGGGGGTGATAAATGCTGTCTGTGATAGAGTTACATCAGATAGAATATTCCCGAAAGAACATCGCCCTCCTACAGAAAAGGCCAGCCAGTCACTGGTTCTGACGGAAAGACCGGTATAGGTTTCCGAAAGACCACCTGTCCAGGAGAAATTCCCCGAATAATCATCGCCGACATCCATCTGAAGCTCAGAATCGATCCTGCTTCGCGCATCAATGGCACCACAGAGGACGATTCCCCCCCGAAGCGGCACAAAAGCAGAAACAGTCGGGAAATCAAGCTGATTGTCCCAGGCCTGCAGATCACCTTCGCTATACCTTCCAGACAGATTGATCCCTCCCGCCAGAGTCCATGCGGAAGCGGCCGGGTTC
>QNDS01000382.1 GCA_003644925.1 Candidatus Fermentibacterota bacterium | reverse complement strand
CATGCCGATACGTCCCAATTAGCAGTACATACGGGCGGAACATCAAAGGCATAATGCCCTTTATTGTATAGCTCTGTTTTCTCGTCTATTGTCATAACATACTTTAAAATTTTCATATTATACCCCCTTTCCATCATATAAACCCATAAGATAAGCGTGCATACGATTGTAAAGGTCGCGTTTAGGCATATGATAGTTGAATATATCACTCACACCGCCATGAATATTTGTGGTCTGATGCAAAGCAACCCCACCGTAGGCATAACTTAAATGATAATTTCCAATGTTGAATCGCGTTTTAGACTCTGTTTTATCAAACGTGTCTTTTGGGTTGTCAGTAAGAATATTAATTCTTTCGGTGAGTGCCTCTAAATCTTTTTGTGTTATTCTCTCCATGATATACTGTCCTTTCGGTCAGTTTTATGACTTGACTGGGTCTTTTATGGGCTTATCTATTCATAATGACAGGCATAACGATTGCTGTCTTAGTCCCGTTAGTAAAAAATAACGGCTTCTCTTCCTCTCCGGTACAGTGGAAGTCGAACACACCATAGCTCAATATATCCTCTATAAAGTGATAGTTAATTGCAATATTCCCATGCAATTTGCAGCATATGGTCTTTACCGCATTGTAAACGTGTCCGTTGTGTTCTGATAATGGTATCCCGCCACTAGTCGGTATCTCAAATAGTGCCCTAATATCAGGGTATGTCATATCATACGAATCGTCTTTGACAAGGTCAAGTTTTGTTTTGGTACGCTTGACCACTTTGTAATAACCATCAATAATAAACGTGTCCTCATCGAGTTTTGCCATGTGAAGTCTCTGCCCATCTGTCCCGGTAGCGATACCGTCTTTAACTTGAATGATAGTTTTAAAAAGCCTATCACTCTTTTTGTCAAGCGCACCAGTGACAAAATGCAGGCTGTCAAACGCTTCCCCGAAATTACTGTTTAATTCAAAATAAGTGTTTTCATTCATAGTGTGTCCTCCTTTTTAATGTTTTACCATCTTGTTAATTACTCGATAAATATCGGATGTTAATGTTACTTGTAAATTGGTTGTATCATATTGTTTCATGTCTTTGTCCTTTGTTTTTAATGGTTATTTTACGTATTAAACGGATATAATACATACAGTGTAACATTCTTTGTTTCCCCATGCCTTAACATCCAAGTAACAGGTTTTTGCAACCTTGTGTATTACTGGGTGTTTAATTCTGATGTTTTCCATATTTGCGTATTGTTTGGCCTGTTTATAAGTTTTAAATTTCATGTCCCTTTTCCTTTTATATATTAATACCACTTGTCAATTTCTGCTTTTGCTTCTTTTACAGTTTTATATGTTCTATTGCCTATTTTTACATATCCTTTATAAATTAAAATTGCATATCCCCGATGATCAATAATGTATAATGGTTTATCTTGCTTCATGGTTTGTTTCCTTTTTATATGGGATAAAATGTCCCATACCTTTTAAATCTCTGTCCGTTACAATATATGCTCTGTACCCCTTATCAATAGAATATAAATCACCCTGTACTGTCAAACCATACCGTTTATCTTTTGGCGTGTACTTTACTTGTGTCATGTCGTGTTCTCCTTTGTTATAGATTAACCCCGTTTATACCCACCATATTTGATGGGTATAGGCTGAATTAATCGGCTGAGACTTCCCCATTTACCATACCATTTAATTCTAATCTGTCAAAACGGTTTGGTTCTTTTATACCTAATTGATTTAACAGGTCGTCAAAAAAGCTGTCGCCACTACCATCTTGAACCGTTCTAAAATCACTTCGGTATAAAATTACATAATTAAGTCTTGATTCGAATTTCATAATATCCCCCTTGGTTATAATTAATGTTAATCACATTGTATAATCTCAATGTCATCCTGTCAAGTCTTATTTTTCATTTGCTGTAAAACCAGCGTGCCAAATTGACCATTCCAATATTTCATTAGCATCTTTTACATTGTTTACCCATGATGGAATTGACACACCCTCATATCTTAAATATCCCGCAATAAACAAATTAAATCTTCTTGAAAAACGAACAATTTTAAAGTTTTCCATGTTATCTCCTTTTGTTTTATGGGCATTTGTTGACATGCCCCCATTATATATGGTATAAACCTCTTGTCAAGCAAATAATGCAATAAAAAACAAATAAAACATGATTAATTCATAACCTATTGATATTACACACACCCATAAATATTCCAAGCAAAAGGCATGCCAAAACACACAAAACACTTGACATTAGGCCTTATGTATGTGATAGTAAAGCATAATACATACAAAGGGAGATAAAATGTTAAAAGATTTGTGTACGGTTTGCAAGGATTATAAAACGTGCAAGGAGTTGTGTGACAAGGCCGAAACGTACGTTAACCAGGATTTCATTGGGGAGCATAAAAACACTGTTTGGTATAATGAAGAGCAAGGATATCAGGCAAAAACTTATGAGGAAATTAAACCAGTACACTTAACCAAAATAGAGCGTAAAATCATAATTATGCTAAATAAAACTATGAGTACCAAAGAAATATGTCAAATTCTTGAAATAACAAAGGAAACACTTTACAATTATACCTCAAAACTGCGCAAACTATGAGCTTTTTGTGAGCTTTTTGGTCTATATATAGAGAGCGCAATACTGAAAGCTCTATGATATGGTAGGTTTCTGATCTGGTAAAACCCTGCCTGATAAACAAAAACCAGATCACCTAAAATCTAATCGTCAAAATATAGACAAGGAATCGACAACAGGTGACAAACGAGGACAAACAGAGACAGATGGTAGACAGCAGCCCGGAGCCAGTAGACACCAAACAGATAAGCACCAATGCTACGCAGGTGACTGTGCCGGATAAGGAAGATTTGCTAATAAGAAATCTCTTTCTCTATACCTCTAAACAGGAAGCAGCAATACAAGCAGGATATAGTCAATCCTTTGCTAAAAGTGGTCTGTACGCAAAGCTTAGAACAAAAAGAATACAGGATAAGATACGAGATTATGCCATCGCAAATGATATGCTGGATATACCGATCATACTTGCAATGGAAACAAGAGCT
>QNDS01000381.1 GCA_003644925.1 Candidatus Fermentibacterota bacterium | reverse complement strand
GTATATGGTTGGTGATTAGCCTGGTGCTGATTGCAGCATTCGTTTTCACAGCTTGCCAGCCTGCACCAGCAGATGAAGCTCCCGTAGCTGAAGAAGCTGAAGAAGCTGAAGCGGTTGTGGAAGAGGAAGCAGAGGAAGAGGAAGCAGCAGCTGAAGGTACCTATCAAATACCTGCAATCGAAGATGGAAAATATAATGTTGCCTTTGTCTATGTCGGTCCTCATGATGACGGCGGATGGTCACAAGCACATGATGTTGGTCGAGTATATATTGAAGAAAACGTCGATAATGTACACACCGCTTACGTTGAGTTAGTCGCAGAAGGCGCAGACTCAGAACAGGTGACTCGCTCCTTGGCCCGGAAAGGGTTTGATGTCATTTTTACAACCTCCTTTGGTTTCATGGATGCTTCTGCCATTGTGGCGGATGAATTCCCGGATGTAGATATTGTTCACATTTCTGGTTTCATGTCTAATGAAGCAAACTTCGGCAACCTGATGGGTGCGATGGAAGATATGAAGTACCTTGCCGGTATGCTGGCAGGATCCCGCACCAAGATGGATGGGAATGACAAGGTTGGATATATCGCAACCTTCCCGATTCCAGAAGAACTGCGACTCGGTAATGCTTTTGCTCTTGGTCTACAGAAGACTTGCCCCGAATGCACCGTGGATGTCCGTTGGATCTTCTCCTGGCATGATCCGATTTTAGAGCAGGAAGCAGCCAGCTCCTTGTTCGATGGTGGTGCTCAGGTAGTCATGACTGGCGCAGATACACCTGCTCCAGCGCTAGTAGCTCCCGAAGGAAAATGGGGTATTACTTATGACTACAGTGGAAACTGCAATGTTGATGCCTGCCTGACCTCGATGTATTGGAATTGGGGTCCAGTCTACGCAAATATTGTTGAAGCTTCCAGAGCTGGCACCTGGGTTGGCGGTTGGGAATATTTTGACGCTGAAGTGGGTGGCATGGGCTTGCTCGGTTTCATGGAAGGAGAAACCCTCCAGCCTGGGGTGGCCGAACTACCCGAAGAAGATCTGCAGCTTATTCGAGACACCTTGGCTGCCATGATCGCGGGTGATTTTGACCGCTTTGACGTTTTCTCTGGGCCGATTACGGACAATCAGGGAAATGTTATTCTGGCAGAGGGCGAGAGCCTAGTTCAGGCAGATCTTGATGGATTCAAGGAATTTGGCAGTGATTGCGAAACATGCATGTATTGGTGGAATGAAAATATTACTGCTGAACTTCCAGAACTTTAGTAGTTTTTAAAACTGTTTTACCTCAAGACGGAATATTTTCCGTCTTGAGGTTTTTGCTTCATTAATGATTTTGAGTAATTATTGAATATTATCCTGAAGGATCCTTGATATGAATTCAATATACCCAGCTATTGAAATGAAAGATATCGTGATTGAATTTCCAGGCGTGCTTGCCAATGATCATGTGAACCTGACGCTGCAGGAAGGGGAAATTCATGCATTATTAGGTGAGAACGGAGCAGGAAAAAGCACATTGATGAATTCCTTAGCAGGATTATATAAACCTGTTTTTGGTACTATTCTCGTCCGAGGAGAATTGGTGAATTTCAACTCTCCCCGCGATGCAATCGCAAAGGGTATTGGGATGGTTCATCAGCATTTTATGCTTGTCCCAACCCAAACTGTAACAGAGAATATCCTCCTGGGTTTGGATGAACCACGGTATGTGATGTCCCTAAAGAAATTCGACAAGAAAATATTGGATCTCCAAGAAAAATATGGATTATATGTTGAACCAACAACAAAAATCTGGCAATTATCAGTCGGAGAGCAGCAACGTGTTGAAATTCTTAAAACTCTCTATCGTGGGGCAAATATTCTTATCATGGATGAACCCACGGCTGTTTTATCTCCACGTGAAATTGGTGAACTGATGGAAACCATGCGCTCCATGACTGAAGAAGGAAAATCAATTATTTTTATCACCCACAAATTAGGAGAGGTGGTAGATATTGCTGATCGTGTTACAGTGTTACGGAAGGGTGTCGTAACTGCGGAGGGGGAGTCAATGAAGGGCGTTACAAAAAAAGACCTGGCTCAACGTATGGTAGGACGTGAAGTGGTGTTTACTGTTGAACGATCAAGTCATGAACTGGGGGAAGTAGTTGTAGAGCTAGAAAATGTTTCGGCTATAAATAACCGCGGCCTTCCTGCCTTGAAGGATGTATCTTTGAGTGTGAGAAGCGGAGAGATCCTTGGTCTCGCAGGAGTGGGAGGTAACGGGCAGAGTGAACTCGCAGAAGTGATCACGGGACTTCGGCAATGCACTGGGTATATAGCTATCCAGGGAGAAGAAATAAGTAACTTCCCGCCAATTAAGGCCATCAAGCAGGGAGTATCACATATTCCTGAGGATCGCACAGCAGTAGGGACAGCCCCGAGGTTAAGCCTGACAGATAATACAATTATGAAGGGGTATCGAGATAAACCTATCGGAGATGGCTGGCGGATTAATTTCCAGGTTGCTGAAGATCATACCAGTGTACTCAAGGATCAATTTAATATCCTCGCTCCAAGTATCCATACTCCTGCTGGAAAACTTTCTGGGGGTAATTTGCAAAAATTGATCCTCGCCCGGGAAATAAACTCAGAACCGAAATTTTTGGTTGCAATGCAGCCTACACGTGGTTTGGATGTGGGGGCAATAGAAGATATCCGGGCTCTGCTCTTGGAACAGCGAAAAAATGGAGCAGCAATCCTATTAATTTCTGAGGAATTGGATGAAGTATTGTCACTGAGCGATCGCATAGCTGTGATATCAGAAGGTAAGATAATGGGTATCGTAGATAGTGAAAATGTGGATATAGACCAAATTGGTATGATGATGGCAGGGATGGAACAAGAAAGGGAGTAGGACACCCATGGCTATTCGTTTAAAAATTGAACAACGCGTTGAAGTCCCAAAATGGTTGCCGCCTGCTACATCCGTTGGCTCGGTGGTAGCAGCTTTTATTTTGGGTGGGTTGGTTTTTAAATTTGTCGGAGGAAAACCATTACAAGCTTTATCATTCTTTTATCAAGCGGTTTTTGGGAGCTGGGGGGTGT
>QNDS01000380.1 GCA_003644925.1 Candidatus Fermentibacterota bacterium | reverse complement strand
GCTTTCACAACTTCCATATTTACTTCATCAGGTTTTCCAACAACTGCTGCTTCGGCAATGGCTTCATGCTCAACAAGAGCTGACTCAATTTCGAAGGGACCCACGAGATGTCCTCCAGTGTTTATGACATCATCGTCCCTGCCCACGAACCAGTAGTATCCATCCTTATCAATGCTCGCCCTGTCGCCGGAGACGTACCAGAGGTCAGGATTGGTCCTGAGCTCATCAGGCATTGCATTCTCTGCAGCTCCCACAAATTTGCTTCTGTAGATATCCGGTTTTTTCCAGTACTGCCTGAACATGGATGGCCAGCCGGGACGGAAAGCTATCAGTCCCACCTTTCCGATCTCAGTTAACGGTTCCTGAGTATTGAGATCTAAGACAGCGGCCTTGATGCCGGGAAAAGGCATACCCATGGAACCAGGTCGAATATCCATTCCGGGATAGTTCGTAATCATCATGGAACCTGTTTCAGTCTGCCAGAATGTATCATGGAATTTAAGCCCGTCGAATACTTCCCCGCTCCATATGACTGCCTCAGCGTTCAGCGGTTCACCCACCGATGCTAAGTGTCTAAGCGTTGAGAGATCAAATTCACGTACCAGTTCATTGCCATCCTTCATAAGAGCTCTGATGGCGGTAGGGGCTGAATACCATACAGATATCTTGTTATCCTGAATAAATTTATACCATCTTGAAGATGTAAATCCAGAATCGAGAACACACTGTGTAGCTCCCAGCGCCCAGGGTCCGATGATACCGTAGCTCGTTCCTGTCACCCATCCGGGGTCTGCTGTGCACCAGTAGATATCATCATTCTGCAGATCAAGCACCCAGCTGGTTGTAAGTGCCTGACCCCATATGGAATTGTGAACATGAAGGGCACCCTTCGGCTGTCCTGTTGTCCCTGATGTGTAGTGAAGAACGGAAGGGGTTTCCGGTGTGGAGTTATAGACATCGAACTTTTCCACTCTTGGGCTGTTCTCCACATCGAAGAAAAGCTCACCTTCCTTGAGTTTTTCAGGATTTCCCTCAACAACAATGATCGTTTCCAGATTCGGCAGCTTGTCTTGAATTTTTCTTACTTTCCTGACATGCTTGCGAGTTGTAATAATGGCTCTGGTTCCCGCACTGGCAAGCCTTACTTCGAGTGACTCATCACCAAATGCCGAGAACAGGGGCTGCGCAATGGCGCCAAGCTTGAGGACACCAAGGAAAGAGAAATACAAGCTGGGGATCTTATCCATGAAAAGACAGACTCTGTCTCCAGGCTCAATCCCCTGTTTAGTCAAAAATTCAGCGAACCCGTTCGAATAGACCCTAAGGTCATCGAAAGTATACTTGCCGCTCTTATCCCCGAAACCTTCCCATATAAGGGCTGTTTTCTTTCCATCACCTCTGTCGCAGATTCTGTCTGAACAGATGGCTCCGATGTTAAGGAGTTCTCCTTCCTTCCAGTCAAGAACATCCTTTGCAATTTCCCAGTTGAAATTCTGTTTTCTCTCTTCATAGGATCCGATATTACTCAAGTGGACTCCTCCAATCCTGCGATGGTCCCTCAGCCTTCCATGGTGACAACGGCTATGGCGTTTTCTCCTGAATGACTGATGGAAAGACGTACCTGCTTTACCTGCTTATTACTTGCATGTTCCAGCGCAATCCCGTTCAGCTGAACGGATACTGCACCGGATTCTTCTTTGATTATTTCGACATTTTTCCAGCGTAATCCTTGGGATAATCCTGCACTCAGTGCCTTGAAAGATGCTTCCTTCGCGGCAAATCTTGCCGCATAGCTTTCCCATGGACGAGCCCTGGTTGAACAATATTCAATTTCACCAGGGAGGAATAATTCTCTGATCATGCCCTCGTCAAGGCGTTTCTTGAAAATACCGATGTCAACTATATCTATTCCAACCCCGATTATTCTCAAGTAAACAGTCTCCCAAGTAGTTCAGTAATCAGTCGAAAACACACCGTAATTTTAATATGATACGGGGTCCGTGTCCACAGCAAAACATATCCTGCCGCCCTTGACGAAAAGCCCTCTGCGGGTGAATAGAATCGGTATGAAAATATCCGTGAGAAAAAAGAAATCCACTCAGTATACTGTTCCACTGCTTCTGCTCGCGGCAGTGACTCTACTTTCCATACTCGGGAGCAATCAAAGTATCCCTCCCATGGATGATACGTACATTCATCTTGTCTTCGGCAGAAGCCTCTTCTCATCTGAACAACTCTGTTTCAACGATTCTGTACCCTCTTCAGGGTTCACAAGTCCTCTATGGTTGCTTCCCTCAGCTCTGGCTTCTCTTGCTGGATCAGCTCCTGCACCATCTGTACTGATGGTGCTTTCTCTGCTGGCAGCTGTCACAGCTCTTTTCATCCTTCCTCCATTTACCGCTATTCTCCTTCTGATGACCGGGCCATTTTTCTTCCATGCTTCCAGCGGTATGGAAACAGCCCTCTCATGTCTGGCTGTGATCGCGGTATGGAAATGCATAAGAGACGAAACCGGAGTTAATGTTTCATCGTTCATACTTATGGGTGCATTTCTTGTCAGACCCGAACTTGCGATCCTTGCCATACCCCTTTCACTCTCCATTAAAGAGAGAACTCCTGGGAAAATACTCCGTCTTCTGACCCCATCAGTGATTATCGGTCTTCTCTGGATGCTCTGGAACATTCATACTATCGGTCTCCCGCTCCCTTCAACATTCTATGCCAAGCATTCGCTGTCATGGTTCACTTCAGCCAGAGCTGGTCTGCCAGGCCTTTTTAAGGGTTTATTAATAACATCCCCCCTTCTGCTTTTCGCAGCGGCTTTCTCGATCACAAAATTACTGAGAAACAAAACCAATAGACGATCACAAGTGTCAATGGCGCTTGTCCCACTCCTGCTTTTTGCTCTATCATTCTACCTTCAACCTAATAGCTACTTCCAGATGAGGTATTACGTACCAGCCCTTACTGCGGCTGTACTTGCTACCGGGCACTGGCTCGGAGGGCTAAAAAGGAGGAAATTAAACGTCTTTATCCTTGCCGTTTCCATGCTGCCGGGGCTGATTATCTTTGCGGGAAGAAGAGTAGATGCTTC
>QNDS01000379.1 GCA_003644925.1 Candidatus Fermentibacterota bacterium | reverse complement strand
CAGCATTGGAGGACATTCTCCGCAGGTCCTCCACCCTTGCCGGTTCCTCAAGTGCAATAATTTCATTGATCCAGGCCTGAACATCATCGGGATCAAGCTGAATGCCACCTTCCCCCACGGTATCTTTAAGAGCAGCAGCATTGCTTGAAATGACCGGAGTGCCGCAAGCGATAGCCTCCAGCACTGGAAGCCCGAGTCCTTCGAATATACTGGGGCATAGTAAAGCTCTGGCACCGCGGTAAAGCTCAACCAGCGTTCTGTCGGGAATGTTTTTCAGTACCCTCACTCCCGCCCCCTCTTCAACCGTTACGTCCCCCCATCCCCCAGCTCCAACCATCACAAGAGGGATTTCAACACCTCTGTCTCTTGCTGTTCTGTAGACATCAAGCAGAAATGGAATGTTCTTTCGTGGAACGAAGTTACCAACGTGAAGTAAATATCCTCCGGGTTCAAGATCAAGAGTTTTCATTACTTCGGAAGATGGCGATCCCTGCGTGAAAATGCTGTCCGCGGCTCCTCCGGCACAGAATACCCTTTCAGGAGATAAACCGAAATATTCTATGACCCGCTGCCGGGTCCATTCCGATATTGCCATAACTGAAGAGCCACTTTCTATAAGCCGCGCTTCCCTCTCGGCGAATAGAATGGTTTCCTTCGTATACCATTGAGGATATTGAAGGGCTGACAGATCGTATGAGGTTATTATGGAGACACATCCGAGGGGATGCTCGGGTTGCACACCACTGTGGTGAAATACTGCATTTCCTCCGGTAATTCCGCTGAGCCTGCGAGCCCTCGATCGTTCCTCCCATTGTTTTTTTATTGGAATTCTCCTGAAAAGGGGAATTTTCATGTAAAAAGGAGTATCAAGAACCTGACAGCTCGTTGCAGGGCCGGGAACCCCTGGATGCGCAGCAGGAACATCAAGCGGGACAAAGTCGATACCATGCTGGCCTGCAACTTCCCTTATGGCTGCTGCAATGGAGAGAAGGTACCGCGAGACTCCTCCCAGCGCATGGGGAACTATACTTAGATCAAAATATACGCTAACTTCTTCCGCTGTATTTTGAAAATCGCTGTGGTCGTTACTTCCAGATAACATCGGATACCCATCCATTACCGCTGAAACGCAGTGTTCTGCCATCCAGTTTTATAACAGCAGGCTCACTTCCAAGTTTCTGGGATCCTGCTGTACCCTCTCCCCAGGCTGTTACCTGTGCCCCTTGTGCTGTTTCAGGTCCGACCAGCTCTGCCATGCCGGAGAATTTCCAGGTGACCGGGACAGTATTCAGATCCCTCGTGAAACCATCAGGAGGCTCGAGCCAGGCAGGTGATATCGAGTAGAGGTTAAGAGCTTCAGTGTTATCAATGGAAGGTTCTGCTGCAAGGCGGAGAACTCTTTTCCAGTCACTCAGCAGGCTCTCTGGAGAGCTTGTATTCTTTGCGTAAATAGCGCCTTTCATCGAGATGGTATTCCTTAGATCATGCCTGTTCTCGAGCAGCATGACTGCACTGCGGATACCCTGAACAATATTATCAGGGAGAACCCTTATCACCGCATCGGATGGGAGGTTATTGAAGGCTCCGGCTGCTGTTACTATAGCTGGGATACTTGCTCTCATAGCTTCAAGAAGACTTGCGGATGTCTCTCCACATGTTGGATATCTTACATCGAAAACATAATCCAACGTTCTTATCCAACTGTAATATTCCTTCTCTTCCAGCCTTCCTGTTTTCCTGACCCATATAGGCAATCCATCAGGATAACCGCTGCCGATAAGAACAAGTCCTGCTTCTGGAAATTGATCCTTCAGTAGTTCAACAGCTTCAATAATGCTGTCAAGATTTCTTCCGGGATGGTTGGTTCCAACCATTCCGAAACAGAGCTTAAAAGGTTTCGCCTGTATTTCCAGTTCGGGAAGAGGGCTGAGCGGACAGCCGATTGTTAGAACTCTGCCTTCAGGATAAGAACCCTTCAGAATGGAAGCTGCATACGAATTAAGGCATACTGCAGAATGTGATGCGTGCAGTGTTCGTCCGATCAATGGGTATTTTTTCAGTTTTCTATCGTATTCAACAGCAGGAATATTACCTTTTGAAAGATCCTTCTCCACAGCTTCTGCTGCAGGTCCGTAGCAGAATACAAGCTCCCTCCTGTAGTCCTCCATCCTGTTCCCCTCAAGGTAGGAGTGTCTGAGCATATGATGAAGTACGGTTTCATGGAACAAAGCTGTTCCTCCGAATCTGTACAATGCCGAACCACTGAAAAACAATGCGGTGAATTTCCTATCTGGAATATCCTGGCATCAGGCAGTTTGCACTCATCCAGCTGTTCAACAGGCATACATCTTACATTGGGCGGAAGTGTTTCCGGATTACTTCCCTTCGCGTATGCAACCGTCCAGTCGATGATATCCGAAGTGGTTTCAAGTACCCGGAGGGCGTACGGAGCCAACCCGGTCTCCATAGGGGGTAATGGAGTTACAAGAAGCGCTTCGCTCTTCTGTTCAGACATCTCCCCTCCATAACCGGAGCCGCAGCTGGACGAGCTGAAAGAACATTTCCATTATGGGAGCTATCCTGACCCATGCGAATATTCCCTTCCTGTAGCTCTCGCATGATACACTCCCTGCCCTTCTTGGGAAGTGGGATACAGGAAGCTGTCGAATTCTGTAACCACATCTACTTGGGAGAAGAAGGATTTCAAGGTCTGCCACACTGGACGATGAGCGCAATTTTATCTTCTCGAAGATCTCACGCCTGAAAAGCTTGAACGATGCGTCTACATCCTTGAATCCACCGAAAAAGAATATGTAAGTAAGTGTATTGTATGCAAAAGAGTACATCAGCCTCATAAGAGGATCCTGCCTTTTTCGCCTGAAACCGGAGATAACATCTGCTTTATTTCGCAGATTCCAGAGCATCTCAAGCTCATGAAGATCGAACTGTCCGTCACAGTCTGTGTAGAATATCCATTTCATTGATGAAGATGATATACCTGTTCTGACAGCAGTTCCAATGCCTTTGTTGGTATCATGACTTACAAGTATTACGCCCTTATGCAATTCTGAGAGTTCCATCGTAATGTTGGCTGTTCTG
>QNDS01000378.1 GCA_003644925.1 Candidatus Fermentibacterota bacterium | reverse complement strand
TGGGAAGAGGTAAGAATAAGGAATTTCTCGAAGGGCATGAAACAGCGTGTAAGCCTGGCCCTTGCCCTTCAGTCAGAACCGGAGCTTCTGATCATGGACGAACCTACCGGAGGGTTGGACCCTGCCGCCAGAAAGGAATTCCGTGACATCATCTTAGAAGAGAACCGGCGCGGTGTATCGGTTTTCCTCTCATCTCATCTGCTTTCGGAAGTTGAAACAATATGCGACAGGGCGGTCATCCTCTCAAAAGGAAAGAAAGTTATCGAAGGCAAGCTTGATGAACTGATGCGTACAGAGGATCATTACAGAATTGAGTACAGGGTATCCGATGAACCGGAGGAACTTGAGATCCACGCTGCATTACTCCAGAATACTATAGATGATCTTAGAGGCAGGGGATATAGTATCATCAGTGTTAATCCCCTTTACAGGAGCCTTGAGGAAGTATTTCTTTCTGCCACAACCGGAGTCGGCCGATGAAACCTGTTATAACTTTCGCTCTGATGACACTGAGAAATCTCCTTAGAAGAAGAACTATCTGGGGAATAAGCATCGTTATCCTCATAGCTCTGTTCGGTATTGGTCAGATACCTTCATACGGTGTTTCCAACGAGGGCAGATTCATACTTGATTTCGGTCTATTCGGACTTGAGATCGGAGCCCTTCTACTGGCTATTGGACTCGCTTCCAACATTTACCCGAGAGACAAGGAAAAGAAAACAGTTATGCCTGTCATCGCAGTTCCCCTCTCCCGCGGGCAGTACCTGATGGGAAGATTTCTTGGGGCTGCAATCGTAGAAGCCGCAGCAATGCTGGTGGGTTGCGTCGGCCTCATGGTAATCCTTGTAATGAACGGGCATAATGTTCCAGTTGACATGTTACCCGCTACAGGCCTTCTACTGGTTGAAGGATGGTTCCTTCTTGCAGTGGTCTTCTTTTTCAGTTTCTGGACGTCTCCCCCCCTTAACGCGCCCCTTACCGTTCTCCTGTTCATAGTATCTCAGATGTCTGTTGCAGGATTTGTCAAGCTGTTTCCACAGGCTCCCGATCTCATGCGGACATTGAGGCTGATTCTGCCCCATATGGATGTATTCCACATAAAGGATCCGATCGCCCACGGAATAGATATCCCCGGCATGTATTTCTTCCTTGCAATGCTTTACGGACTGGCCTATATGGCTTTCATGCTTTCTCTGGCCCTTGCGGTCTTCAGAAACAGGGACCTTAAATGAAATTGACCCTTGCATTCTTGATTTCAGCTCTACTGCTGTTTCCGGCATGCAGAACGGACTATGACATACAGGAAGTTGCGAATCCGCAACATCTTGGAACCGATCACAGCGATGACTGTGATGATTGTGAGCCCGAAGGTGCAGAACATACTGAGGTGGATCATGAACATGATGCGGATACTGCCGAAACGGATTTACCCCAGGATGAATCCGATGAGCATAATGCTTCAGTGATATCCGGAAGTGACAGACATGTTCATGATGCAGGCCAGAGAAACCATGGTACCGGCTGGTTCTTCAACCAGCCATGGGCAGCCAGCTTCATCTGGGGTAAGATGGTTAGAGACAGCCTAATACTACTGGTTCTGTCAGCAGCCATACTTGTGGTATCCGGTTATCTGAGAAAGCGCCGGCGATGAAAAGATATTCTCTGTATCTGCTTGCAGTAATCTTCCTCTCCATAGCAGTTATTTCCGGCAGAATCGCAGATGAAAGCACATGGGAGAACGAAACTGCATCGCAAGCGGTTTCAAGCGGCGCTGGTGAAATAGGGGGAATTCTAGCCGATCTTCTCTGGCTCCAGCTCGATCGATACCACCATATATGGATGTACCAGGGAAACGAATGGATGACCGCTACGGATTACCTTCCTCAGCTGTGGCTCATAATAAAGCTGGATCCAACCTTTGCAGAAGCCTACATAGATGGAGGTAATCATCTCGCCATAAACCTGGGGCATCCGGAAGAGGGTCTGAGGCTGCTTGCAGAAGGTGTGAGGCAGTGCCCGGATAACGAGAAAATGCGCTGGGAAAGACTCATAGTCCTCTGGCAGACCTATTATTACGGTTCCAGATCAATCCAGGAGGCTGCCTGGGATTATATGACTCTTGTCAAAGAGAAACGGGGGCTGATAGTTGATCCCTGGAACGAAGCGAATGCAGCACTGATACTGGAATTATGTTTTGAGGATGACAGTCTCAGGTTCAATCATACTGAGATATCCGAGCGATACGGCGAAAGATGCGATTTTATAAGATTTGCCAGCAGGAATGATCTCTGGAGACCGATCCCCTGATCCTATAAGCTGGATTCCTTTTCCCTCTGGAAATAATCGTTTATCTGAATGGCTCTGCTTCTTCCTATGCCCGGGATTTCCATTATCTCTTCAACGGTTGCAACCGCTATCCTCTCTGCACTGCCGAAGTGCGTCAGCAGCCTGATCCTTGTTGCGGAACCTATTCCGGGTATATCGTCCAGCACTGATCTCAGACTTCCTCTGGACCTTTTCTGCTGATGGTAGTGAAGAACGAATCTGTGGGCTTCATCGCGGACGCTTCTCAGAAACGTAAGGGGAGTTGAATCCATCGGGAGCCTTATTTCTCTTTCGGATATTCCGCAAAGAAGCAGTTCCTCTTTTTTCGCGATTGATACGAAGAATATACGTTCTGCCGGAAGAGTGCCGGCTGCAGTAACAGCCGCTCTGAGCTGAGTAATGCCTCCATCTATCAGAAAGATATCAGGATACTCATCTTCAAGTGCCCCGAGGTACCGTTTAACCGCTGACGCTATCATGGCGGGGTCGTTTCTGCTGATTTCCTCCGGCATTGAGAATCGTCTGTATCCCGACTTGTCCGGATACCCGTCCCTGAAGCTTACAATTGCCGCTACAGGCCATGATCCCTGTATTGTAGAGGCATCAATACAAACTATCCATCCGGGTGGTCCTTCAAGATTGAAGATATCCGCGAGGCCCTCGAGGGTTGCCTCCACCTTCTCCTTCCCGGCTGAGGGGTGCTTCCAGCTCAATCGGAAAAGGAATTGATCGAGATTTTTCTGTGCCAGTTCCAGCAGTTGATGGTTCCCCCCCCTTTTAGGTACTGT
>QNDS01000377.1 GCA_003644925.1 Candidatus Fermentibacterota bacterium | reverse complement strand
GAGGCAGTTTTGTAAGAACCTCGATGATGAACCCCACTGGAACCGGTGAGGAATTCAGCACAAACAGTGTTGCGCTCGGTGGAACCTATGTGCACAAATTCGGACACTCCCTTTCAGTAGGAACAACAGCCAAGTTCGTCTATTCAAGCATCGATTCGTATAGCGGAAACGCGTTTCTTGTGGATGTCGGCGCATGGTACAAGCCGGCACTTATTTCATTCGGACTCGTCGTAAGGAATGCTGGTATACAGACAAAGGCCTTCTACCAGGAGAATGATCCAATGCCCACAACAATTGCGGCAGGAGCATCAGCCGAATTCCTCGATAACAGGCTGCTGGTCGCCGCTGATATCAGTTATCCTCTTCAGGGAGACTTCGATGCAGCCATCGGTGTCGAGTATTCTCCTATGGATATGCTTTCCCTGCGGGTTGGGGGAAATCTCCATGACAAGAACGCTGCGGACAATGCAGGCGGAAGTTTCTTTGATGCTCTTGCATTCGGCGGGGGTACTAACTGGAACAGGTTCACATTTGATTATGCGTTCAAACCCTTTGCTGATCTTGGAAGCATTCACAGGATCAGCCTCGGCATTGCTCTGTGACATTATCCACTTATTTACTTCTGTTCTTACTGACGATACTCATGGTCGCATCCTGCAATACTGAAACCAGGGCAGAAGGAAGACTGAAAAGACTTGATACTTTCAGAGCTTCCCTGCCAGACAATGTCAGAATGGGATTTGACGCCATCGGAGGCAGGGAAGACTGCGAACGTGTTGGTCTCCTGCTCGAAGCAGCCAGGATTGAATTCCCCGAAGTGAACAGCACTTTGGATTCTATTGTAAATGCGGAACTGATAGACACATTTTCAAATGAAGAAATCGTATACTATTTCTGGTATTATTTTGATTACGCCATAGAGACAGGTTCTGTCAGAGGACCCTGAGGGGGGGCTCATCCGGTTAAACAAGACCGGTACCAATTGAATACTGAAACAACTCCCAGAGGCACGATGATCCTGGGTCTTGGAAATCCGATCCTCGGCGATGATGGAATAGGTTGCTCTGTGGCTGATTTCATAGGGGATAGATTGGCAACAGGCTCAGGAGTGACAGTACTTTCAACATCCGTTTCTCTTATCAGGCTGGTGGATGAAATTTCAGGCCACCATCGACTTATCATCATAGATTCAATCACGACCGGTCAGGCCGAACCGGGAGAACTTATGGAGATCGAGTTTCGGAAACGAAACACTCTACCTATCTCGGCTCATCATTATTCTATTGAACAGCTTCAGGATATCGGTGATGCACTGGGGCTTTCAATGCCTGAATACGTCAAAATTTACGGGATCGAAATAATCAGACCTGAAGTGTATGAAGACTGTCTTTCCCCTGCCCTGGAGGGCCTTCTTCCCGAATTTGCTGAAGAGATCATCAATCGGGAATTTCTTTCCAACTGCATGGCAGAAGGCTACAATACCACACCGAGAGGAGAATGTGCTGTATGAGTGAAAAAACGGGGTTGGCTCCCCCTAAAAGCCCTCCGATCCGCCTGACCCGTGAAATAGTCAATGCAGGGTTCAAACAGCGGGTCGATGAATTGAGCGGACAGCAAATGGACGCCTGCTATCAGTGCGGAAACTGCTCATCCGGATGCCCCCTGGCTCAGGAGATGGACATTCTCCCCAGCAGAGTCATGCGACTGGCTCAGCTTGGGCAGAGTGATGACATTATCAAAAGCGAAACGATATGGATATGCGCAAGTTGCTTCCAATGCACAGTCAGATGTCCCAAGGGAATCGACATACAGGCTGTAATGGATGCAGTCCGACAGATAGCGATGGATGAGGGAATTGATCATTTCGGCCCGGACCAGATCAGTCCGGAATTAGCTGCAGAAGTCCCTCAGCCGGGGCTTGTTGGAGTCTATAGAAAACTGGCAACCTAGACTGGAGGAAACATGGCCAAGATTGCTTACTATCCGGGCTGTGCTCTTAATGAAAGGTCCTCCCATCTCGACCGCTCAGCACGGGATGCTACCGTTAGGCTGGGTTTCGAACTGGACGAGCTGGATACATGGACCTGCTGCGGGGCGGTTCCCCCGGTATCTGAAGAAAGGGTAATGAACCTTATTGCCCCTTCCAGAATTCTGAAGGATGTACGTGATTCGGGAAGAGATATTCTTATAACAATATGCGACTTCTGTTACAACACCCTTAAACGGACCAACTATAGTATAAAATCCGATAAAATCACCAGGAAAAGAGTTAACGCTTTCCTTGCCGATGACACCCCTGAGCGCGATTACCTTGAAAAGGATGATTCTCTCTGGGAAGATTACGCCGGTGAAGTTAAGGTCATTCATCTCATGGAGTACCTGCGTGATGAACTGGGATACAATAAAATTACCGAAAACCTCAGCAGATCGCTAAAGGGTCTCAAGATCGCACCTTACTACGGCTGTGTCATGTTAAGACCTCAGAACGAAATACAGCTGGACGACCCTGAGAATCCGACCATAATCGAGGATTTCATCACCTCTCTGGAAGCACAGCCAGTTAAGTACCCTTACAGAACGGAGTGCTGCGGATCGTATCTGTCAGTCTCCAGTCCCGACGCTTCAACAAGGTTATGCTACAGAATACTAACTTCAGCCAGGAACAACGGGGCGGATGCGATTGTGGTCAGCTGTCCGCTGTGTTTCTATAACCTCGATTCAAGACAGAAGGCTATAAGCGAGGCCTATTCCGATTTTAAACCTGTTCCGATACTCTATTTTACTCAGCTTCTCTCAGTTGCGCTTGGTGTTGAATTCAGCAGACAGGGGTTTGAAAAGCACTATGTTGATGTAACTCCTGTTCTGGATAAAATCGGCATCATTACCGGGAAGGAGGACGAGGAATGAAAAGAATAGGAGTCTTCGTCTGCCATTGCGGTATAAACATTGCTGAAACAGTCGACGTTAAACGTGTGGCCGAAGAAGCATTGAAGATGGAGGGTGTTGCCTATTCTCAGGATTACATTTACATGTGCTCCGAACCGGGACAGACCCTCGTCCGGGAGAAGATAGTAGAAGAAAAGCTGGATGCCGTTATCATCGCCGCCTGCTCCCCCAATCT
>QNDS01000376.1 GCA_003644925.1 Candidatus Fermentibacterota bacterium | reverse complement strand
CGAGGTACATGGCGCTGGCGCCGGTTGCAATAATCAGGGCGTCGGCGGTATAAACTCCGTTGTCGCCTTCGAGCCGGAAGGGAAGTTGTTGCAGATCTGCTGTGTGGATGTGGTCAAAGATGATTTCAGTATCAAAACGCTGAGAGTGTTCGAGCATTCTCTGCATCAGGTCGGGTCCCTGTAGACCCTCAACATCACCTGGCCAGTTATCCACGTCCGTGGTCGTGGTCAGTTGGCCGCCCTGTTCCATACCCGTGATGAGGACAGGGTTCAGGTTGGCTCGTGCGGCGTAAATGGACGCAGTGTATCCAGCCGGTCCTGATCCCAGGATCAGGAGTCGGCAGTGCTTAACATCGCTCATGTATAATCGCTCCTTGAAAGAGCTTGCTTGCAGGCGAAAAGGCATGAAAAAATAACGCGCAGGCACGCTCTGAAAATGTTGTGTTCTGAGTAAGTCTGAGGCTCATTATGCTTTGAAATTCAATGCGGATTCCACACAAAGTGGGCGCCAGCTTCGGAATGTCAAGGTGGGTGTTTTTGAAGTCATAATGAAATTTGAATAAAAACCAATAAAAATATATACTTAAAATAAAAACATAATAAGGAACATTAACTTGCCGCAAGCCCGTAAAAAAGCCCGTAAAACTGAGACCGTCAGCGGTCACATTGCCCTTCGGCTCAGTGAGAGTTTTTTCATACTCACCATCCTGTTAGCTGTCTACCTGGTTGCATGCCTGGGCAGTTACGATCCTACTGACCCGGGGCCGTTTAACTCCGTTGCCTCCGACCAGGTGCATAACATAGGCAGATTGCTCGGCGCCTGGATGGCGAATTTCTTCCTTTTCCTTACCGGATATCTCGCATACACCCTTCCAGTACTGTTGGTCTACACCGGCTGGCTGGTCTACGCCAAGGCAGGCAAACTGGGAGAAATATCCGGCGCAATCGAGTGGCTCGCCCGTCTAACCGGTCTGTTGCTGTTTATCCTGTCTGCTACCGGACTCACGCACATTCATTCTTCACCTCCCGCAGGATCCATGCCCGCCGGTGGGGGCGGCGTGATTGGGCTGCAGATTTCCACCCCTTTGCTGGAATGGTCCGGCTTGTTGGGTTCAACGCTGTTCCTGTTGGCGATGCTGCTGGTTGGACTGACCCTTTTCGCCGGTATTTCATGGTTCCGGGTGATGGACGTGATCGGCAAATACACACTTGTGGGCCTGGCATGGCTGGCAGACTCCGTTGCCGGTATGCGTGTCTGGTTTGCAGGACGTAAGGCCAAGGCGAAGCGGGTTGAGGTCAGGAGGGCGGATTCGGTACGCCAGAAGGGCAAGCCAAAGCGGAAGATTGAGCCCCAGATCACATCACTTGAGGCTCAGCCAAGCAAGCGCGCCACGCGTGAAAAGCAGCAAGTGCTGTTCAAGAACCTGCCTGCCGGCTCATTACCCCCGCTTGAATTGCTGGATGATCCGCCGGAACAAGCGCAGGGTTACAGTACCGAGGTACTTGAAGCGCTTTCGCGGCAGGTCGAACTCAAGCTGGCGGATTTCGGTGTGCAGGTTGATGTTGTCGAAGTGCATCCGGGTCCCGTCATTACGCGTTTCGAGTTACAGCCGGCGCCCGGTATCAAGTCAGCCCAGATCTCAAACCTGGCCAAGGACCTGGCACGCGGTCTGAGTGTGATATCGGTGCGCGTGGTTGAAGTGATTCCCGGAAAATCGACCATTGGGCTGGAAATTCCCAACACCGTCCGCCACACGGTGTACCTGTCTGAGATACTGCAGTCGGAGATTTACGATCGCTCATCATCTCCGCTCACCATCGCCCTGGGCAAGGATATCGGCGGCAGCCCGGTGGTCGCGGACATTACTCGTATGCCCCACGTGCTGGTGGCCGGGACCACCGGTTCGGGTAAATCGGTGGCCTTGAATGCAATGATCCTCAGTTTGCTGTACAAGGCAACGCCAGATCAGGTGCGCCTGGTGATGGTCGACCCCAAGATGCTGGAATTGTCCGTGTACGAGGGCATACCCCATCTGCTGGCGCCGGTCGTGACCGATATGAAAGAAGCGGCCAATGCCTTGCGCTGGTGTGTTGCCGAGATGGAGCGGCGCTACCGCCTGATGGCTTCGTTCGGTGTGCGCAACCTGGCTGGTTTCAACAAGAAGATCAAGGAAGCGGCCGACAAGGGCCAGCCCCTGACTGACCCACTGTGGAAACCTGCATTGCCTGACGTAGAAGAGGAGGCTCCGGAACTCGAGCTGCTCCCTTACATCGTCGTGGTTATCGACGAGTTTGCCGACCTGATGATGATCGTCGGCAAAAAGATTGAAGAGTTGATTGCTCGTTTGGCGCAAAAGGCGAGAGCGGCTGGTGTCCACCTGGTTCTTGCCACCCAACGACCATCGGTAGATGTGATCACCGGTCTGATCAAGGCGAATATTCCGGCTCGCATTGCCTTCCAGGTATCTTCCCGAGTGGACTCACGCACCATTCTGGATCAAATGGGCGCCGAGCAACTGTTGGGACATGGCGACATGCTCTACCTGCCACCGGGGTTCGCTTTGCCGGAAAGAATTCACGGCGCTTTTGTCGGCGACCGGGAAGTACACGCCGTCACCAAGTATTTGAAACAGTTTGGGGAACCGAATTACGTTGATGAGGTTCTAAACGAAATGCAATTGACCACGGATGGCATGGCTATCGGCGCAACCGGCCTGCCCGAAGCAGTGGGCGGCGAACAGGATGAACTCTATGACCAGGCAGTGGCTTTTGTGACCCAATCACGGCGAGCCTCGATCTCCAGCGTACAGCGGCAGTTGCGGGTCGGTTATAACCGCGCCGCCCGTCTGGTTGAGGATATGGAGGCTGCGGGTGTGGTAAGCCCTCCCGAACATAACGGCCAGCGGGAAGTCCTTGCGCCACCACCTCCGAGCGATTGATTGCATATTGCCGCAAACTGTAGGAGCCTGCTTGCGCGACCTTTCAGAGCGGTCGGCCCCAAGGGACCTCTTGCATGTAAGAGCGTGCTTACGCGCGACCTTCCAGAGCATTTACGAATATATGGATACTGAACTTTAATATGAACCGTCTGGCATTCTCATTCCTGGCCGCTTTGCTTATCCT
>QNDS01000375.1 GCA_003644925.1 Candidatus Fermentibacterota bacterium | reverse complement strand
CTCTGACTTAATCGGAGGAAGTAAATACCCGTTGCAAGGGATGCAGCATCCCAGGAGAGAGATTCTGGAGAAATAAGTTCTCCTTCAAATGGAGTAGCTACCAGCCTGCCGCTCAAGTCGTATATATCTAGTCTCGCAAATCCCTGGTCGCCCTGGATTGTGAGCACTCCACTGCTGCATAAGGGATTGGGCGCCAGTATACATAGTCCAGGTATATCCGGTGTTTCGATACCGGGACCACCCTCGTTTGGTGCGCCTGGTGTAGCAATAGAAAGAATTTCCCACTCACCGGTAGCATCCGGCCAACGCCCGTAACTGACATCAGCCTCCAGTTCAGGCAATATAACCATGTCTGCTATCACTAAGGAGTAGAGAAGGTATACTTCCTCTCCGGCTGCACTCAGCTTGAATTCAGCATGCATCGATCCCTGTGACGGATCATCATCTGCCCATACGATAAAATAATCACCGGATTGTATCACAGTATCAGGGAAGGCGAACTTGAACGGATCGGCAGCATCGTCCGTGAGGTAATATCCTGAAAGGTTTATGTTGGTTGATCCGGTATTCGTAATCTCGATCCAGTCATCGAATTCTCCGAAATTATCCGTTATCGTGGTGTCGTTCTTTGCCATGAGCTCGTTGAGAACTAATCCTGATTGCTGAAATGTTTCCGCTGAAAATGGTGTTCCGCCATAAGGACCCCCTATCCAGGAAGCAGGATCGTCATTGGGTAATGAAGGATCCAGAAGCATCAGTGTTGATCCGTAACCCGCTGGCTGCCATGGCCAGGGATACACAGCCCAATACAAGAGACTGTCCACTGTATTATTCGTAGGATCGTATAGCTTAATTTGATCACCGTTGTCTGACAGGTTGAAGGTAAGGCAATGGGAAGGCTCCGGTAGTGTATCGAACATATTGACAAAGGCAAATGAATCAGAACAGAAAATCATGCACTGACCCGGTGAAATAACCAATTCTCCCAGTGTGGTCAGATTGGCACTGTTGTTATCACGAACCGACCAGCCAGCTAGACTAACAGGTTCATTCTCTATACTGATTATCTCGAACCAGTCTCCGGGATTGAACAAAGGAGCGCTCCAGTAGTTGATCTCATTGATGACCAGATCACCGGTAATAGCGTAATGGATCTTCCCTTGGGGAACAATGGGACCGTTGGATGACCGCTGCTCTATACCATTTCTTGTGGTGAATACTTGCAGCCAGAGATCAGCACCGGTGAATGTCTCAGGAACAGTATGGAAAGTGTCCGATGGAAACGCCTCATATATCACATCACCAGGGTCGGTGAATAGACTGTCCGGTGAAATCGCGAGACGCCATGTGCATTGATCCCCTGCGCGCTGCCAGGAGATCCCGAGATCTCCTCCCGAATCTTCGGGTTCGTCGATCCTGAACGGAAGAGGCCACTGTTCGAACTGCAGAAGCAGTTCAGAGTATCTCGCAGCAGGCCAATCCTTCAGATGCTCGAGCTCCTCCCAGAACTGATCCATTGTGAAATTTCTGAACGGATCCAACTCGACAAGAGGGGCAATCAATAGACCAAGAGAATCTATTGTATCTTCCTGCGAAAACTCAAAAAACAAGGGGTACTGATTATGAATCTCTGCGAAGAGCTCTTCTCTGATCGTCGCATCGCACCACATTCTCCAGATAAGTGTGTTTCGTCTGTTTCCATTGTTGCTGGAGTTTCTGTAGTACGGGGTTAAAGGGCCATATTTCCACCAGGTCCGATCCATGTCCCAGGTTATAAATCGCCAGCGACCGGTTCCTCCTGTTTCATCAAGTAGAAGATGGTAATTGTGGTAGTATGTGCTTCCGTGTCCAAGTAGAGCATTTGTCGCCACACAGGAGAGAAGATCACTGTAGTGGAATCGCTCCTGCAGCTGCTCGCGGAAAATCTCCTCAGGACAGAGCCTCAACCAATAAAGAAGAAGCAGAAAATCATCCCAGGGCTGATTCTCATGGGTCTTTTTCGAATAGGGTTCCAGGTCGTCCACTCTGTCCAAAGTAGTGTAACGGTCGGCACACTTGTAGATCACCGCCTCATCGGGAAGAGGTGTGTTCAGAAGAAAATCGTAATCAATATCCTCCACAGACAGGTACGCTCCCTGGGTCTCACCGTTGAAAACTACCTCGACAAAGTGAACTTCCGGCACTATCTGACCTGTACGAATGTAGTAGAGGTATGAAATGCATTCCCTCACTCGTGTCCAGTCCAGATACTCGGCATTCAGGTTCAACTCGTCATAACCGAAGATGTGCGCGCTCCCAAGCAGCTCAACCTTGATGGATTTCTTAGGGTAGCTTCTGCTGGTCGCTCCACGGATACGGAACTGACACTGAAATATAGAGCTTTCGTATGTTAACTGAGCTGGCACATATATATCTTCCCAGTAATAATCACAGGCGTATTCCCACTGGCTCTCGTCGAATTGAAGGTTCAGAACAGGTATAGAATCGGGCCACTGGGGATTGGACATCAGTGCTATCAATGTCAGGATGATCATCTAATTACGGTGATTTTTCGTATCACGGTATCCTCACTCTGACTTAATCGGAGGAAGTAAATACCCGTGGCAAGGGATGCAGCATCCCAGGAGAAAGATTCTGGAGAAATTAGCTCCCCTTCAAATGGAGTAGCTACAAGCCTGCCGCTCAAGTCGTATATATCTAGTCTCGCAAAACCCTGGCTGCCCCGGATTGTGAGCACTCCGCTGTTGCAGAAAGGGTTAGGTGCCAGTATCTGTAGTGCGATTATATCCGGTGTTTCAGTGCCGGTACCGCTATCGTTTGGTGCGCCTGGTGTAGCAACAGAAAGAATTTCCCATTCACCGGTAGCATCCGGCCACCGCCCGTAACTGACATCAGTCTCCAGCGCAGGGAATGTAACCATGTCTACGATCAATAAGGAGTAAAAAAGGTAAACTTCTTCCCCGACTGAAGTAAGCTTGAAATCAGCATGCATCGATCCCTGCAACGGATCATCATCTGCCCATACGATGAAATAATCCCCCGGATGTATCACAGTGTCAGGGAAAGCGAATTTGAACGGGTCGGCAGCATCGTCCGTGAGGTAATATCCTGAAAGGTTTATATCGTTTG
>QNDS01000374.1 GCA_003644925.1 Candidatus Fermentibacterota bacterium | reverse complement strand
GCTAAGCCTCAATATAGAAGAAGACCATACCGAGGAAGAAGAAGAACTCCTCCGGGAGGTCCTAAATGCCTAATCGGGATGATGGATTTAGCTTTCTAAAGGGAGCAGCTATTGCGGCCCCGTTAGGAATCGGTGCTTCCCTCTCTTTTCGAGGGATGGCCGATAAGGGGTACTTCAAAATGCCTCAGGCTCCTTCGTCTCCGGCCTTTCTTTCTAATCTGCGACAGATGGGCCTCCAGTCAAATCAGGGAACCAATTATGCCGAGTTCTTTGGCAACAACCAGCTGCTATTTAAGAAGGAACCAGAGCTAGCTCGTACAGCTTGGGTACAAGCAGTTCAGGCTACAGACCCAATGGCCCAGGAGGTCCTTTCTTTTGGGGGAGATTTCAAGGCCGTATCTCCAGGTAAGGTAGTGTCGTCAATTGAGCAGACCCTTCAGCGTAACAACTCTATTTTTATGGCGCGCATCTACAACAAATTCAGAAGCAATGTATCTGTCCTAAGAAAGCACTATGAAGTAACGGGTAAGATACCTAAGTTTAAAGCAGTTGAGGGTCTTTCTTTTCCAGCTCCTAGAAATACTCCCATAAACCAATTACCTGCATCGATTGCAGCTTTTCACGAGAAGATGATTAAGGACACAGGGGTTACCGCTGCTGGTCCAACTGTTAAATACTATACTCGTAAGGGCTGGGCAGGATACGGAACATACGTAATGCCATTTATGAAGGACAAAATGCCATTTGAGGTTACTGTTCCTATGTCTCGCAAAGGGACACTTATGGAAGGTCTGACCCAATCGGCAAGAAGGGTAGCTCCTGGAGCGGAGATTCTGGATCCTAGATCTGGAGCCGTAGAAAGACTCAGTAGACATGAGTTTTATCTGAAAGATATAGAGCGATCTGTCCTTCCTGGAATAAAGTCTGGGGCATACAAGTCTGGATGGGAGATAGAAAAAGCCCTTGGCCAGGTCTACGAGAAGAGGATAGGTGGTCTTGACGCTATTCCTAATTTTCCTACTGGTGAGCAGTCCGAGGCCTGGAAGAGCTATGCCCGTATAAAGGGTCAATCGTTTGATATTGTTACAGAAGGTAAGCTCGCAGAGCTGAGACCGGGTGAATCCTATCGGTCTGTATTTAAGGGTCCTACAGAAGGACAGTTTAAGAGTGTTTTTGGTCGTTCTGATGTTTTCCCTTTTACGAGCCCTAAGAATTTGGCCCAGGGTAGGGGTAGTTATTTTAACGCGGCAGATTGGTATATGACGGGTCATATGGATTGGTCCGGTCAACCAAGACAGATAAATCGTCACTGGAGAGCTAGCGACAAGGCCGTTTCAGAGATGCTATCTTCTGGTTCTGCTAAGTGGTCCATATTTGAGACTCAGGCTTGGAGAAGAGACTTTGGTCATCACGCTGCCCCCTGGGTTCCGACCATATATGTAGACCCAGTTAAACATGGAGCCGTACTCGAACAGCTTGGAATGAAGGAAGGTGAAGGTCTCATTGCTAGCAAGTATGCAAAACAACTAGAGGTTGTTGGCAAGCCGTATCCTATCCATCTTGGGCATGTTGTTGAGGGCGTTGCCGAGCGCATTAAGACAGGTGAAGCATTTAAGGTTGGAGAGGTTCTAGGGGAGATGCCAGGGGGAGGGAATGTTGTATATGAGAAGGGAATGAAACTCCTTGGTCTAGAGCCATTTGAGACAGTTGGTAAGGGACAGGAATTTGCCCTTAAATATGAATTGACACTACCTTCAGAAATAGCCGCCAAAAGGTTCGACCCCAAGGGCACAGAAAAATTAATGAATGCCTGGGATTTGGAAAAGGGCGTTGCTGAGATGACAAAGGACCTCCCTCCTGAGCAAAGGTATCAGTTTACTAAATACCAAGGGAATGTGCGTCTTGCTAGTATGGACGTTTTAAAGTATCAACAGGCCCTGAACACACAGAAGATTACGGGTCTACATAAGTTGATCAAAGAAAGGCATCAGCAAAGTGCATACGGAAGATCTTCTAGAATGGCTCGTTTTCTAGAGAATCCAGTTGGTGTTACTGCCGCTATGTCAGCAGGAAAGACTGGGCCTGAATTCTTGGGGTCTTTGGAACGATTGGCTAGGGATGCTGGATTGTCCAAAGGTCAATTTGGGGCTATTTTTGGAGAGGGGACATCTGGGTTATCCATGGGTATTTCTCAGTCTATGTTCCATGATCCAATGAAAATGACCGGTGCTGGTGCTCTTGGCTCTCTCGAACCTCGTATATTTGACGTACTCAAGGGTGGTCAATTCGGTCCTCTGGGAGAAGAGATATCTGCTGAGTTGGCTGGCAGGCTGGCCTATACGAATCCAGGGAAATTAGCTGCCTATGAGGGGTTGACAAAAACCCTTGCTTCCTATGAGGGGATGCTAACCCCTGGAAAAGCTGGCATTGGGTGGGACGTTACTACCAAGGGATATACACAAAAGGGGTTCCAAGGTTTTATTGAAAGCGGCGGGGGGTTTATGAAAATAGGGGCCGGACAGAAGGACATATTCGTTCCCGGTGGAGACGTATTAACTCCCTATAAGACAGCTGCTGGTAAACTCATTCCTGGTGATGTTGCTATGGAATATCATGGGCTGGCTAGAGATATGGCCAAGCTACATATTCAGTCTAAACGAGCTGGACTAGGGGAAGCAGGCAAGATAGTCGATGGATTTATTACCAACATACAAGCTCATCAGGCTCCGTTTGGAAGCGGTGTTGGAGCTGTAGCTAGAGGACAGGTTGCAGGATCTCGTTTTCTGAGAGCTATTTCTAAGTTTAAAGGTAAGGGTTCCGAAAGTGTAGGTACGGCTATTATTCCTGAATATATGGGCTATCAGATGTTAGAAGAATTAGAAGCATTGCCTGGAATGGACGCTAAGAAGTTGACAGAGATGGGAGATCGTCTTCGTGCAGGGAAGTCAGTTGGTGGTCTTACTTGGAGACACCCTCTAGCAGGTCCATATTCTATGATTCCTATGAATATTCAGATGAGCAAGGATATAACTGAGGCTGTTATTTCTATGCCTTCAAAAATGATTGACATAGGTATGGGTAATCCAATTGAACTATCTCCTATGGTAGGTATGGGAGCTGATAGAGATGCT
>QNDS01000373.1 GCA_003644925.1 Candidatus Fermentibacterota bacterium | reverse complement strand
TTTCCCGGTCAACTTCAAATTCATCCAGCATCTTTCCAATCAATTCCTCAATGCTCAAACCGGACTGAAGCAACTCCCAAATCCGCGTCCCGGTCTTATCCAGTCCGAAATAAAATTCACTACCAAGATCCAGCAGCACGGTTTCACCGCTGACTTCCTGGCTCAATACCTGGTCTGAAATTTTGATTTTATCGGCGGGAGAAAAATGCATATCGATGCTACCTTAGCGTGAGCCGTTGCGAGAGGCCACTGAAAATGTGGCGTAGATAAAGAAGTGGTAGCCACCAGCGTTCTTCCTTGTGGTACTTGCGCAGCAATGATTCACCGTTGGGCAGGAAAAGTTCGTGCAGCAGTTCGCGCCGTGCCTGTGAGTCAGGCAGGCGCTTCCAGTCGTCGATCAACAAACCCAGGTTGCTCTGCGCATAACGGCGCGACAGGGTACGGGGCGTTTCCGGTGAGGACAATTGCTTCATGGCACCTGTTGGCAAGTCGGTGCCAAGACATTCACGCGACTTGTTTAAACCGTCCAGGCATGGCGTTTGTACATTCAGCCTCACTGCCTTGTCTGCAAAAGCAAGCCATTGTTCCGGCGCCATCGCAGCAACCAGCAGGTGGATGTCATAAATCCATATCAGGCGATCCGGGTCATGCCCGTCACTGCCTGCGCGGTGCATGCAAGCGAGTAGCAGCGTATCGACCACATCAAGGGTACGCACCGACTCCATTCCAGGCACTTCAATTGAGTGCCCATAGGTCTCATCGAATGACAGGGTGCGTGCGTAGCGCGGCGCATTGAGTATGCGCCAGTGCACATCGAACTCGAATACGTCGGGGCCCTCCCCCTCTCGCCTGACCGTAAATTGATGGCTTTTGTACACCGGCGAAACAATCGCAAAACCGGCATCGGCTACGGCTTGCGTGGCCTTGCCAATACCATCGATGGGAATGAACAGGTCGCTGTCACAGCGCGTGCGCGTGCCGGGTGTTGGATAAAGCGTGTTCGCCAGCGCCTCCCCCTTGGTCAGCAGGCAAGGCACTCCCAGGTCAGAAAAACCCTTCAGCAGTTTTTTGAGGTAATGTGCGCGCAGCATTTCCTGCGCGATGTCGCCTTTGCTGGTTTCTTCCAGTGCATTACGAAGATCCGGCGGCCAACTCAACCATTCTTCCTGCTGTTGCATGGTGTGATACAGCAAGGAGGCAATGCCATGGTGTTGGCAACGCAGCAGGAATTCTTCCGGGCTTGTGCCTGCGCTCAGCGCAGACCACGATGATGGCTCGCCCCGCAGTGCGCGGCAAAGGAAACTATCAATAGATGTGTTCAGGTCGTTCAGTAGCCTTTCGGGTTCCTCTGCTGCCAGTTCCAGGCATCACGGCACATGGCTTCGATGCCGAGTTCCGCTTTCCAGCCCAGTTCCTTCTCAGCCAGCGTGGGGTCGTCATAAACGGCCGGCGCATCGCCGGCCCTGCGCCCCACGATGCGGTGCGGAATCGACTTGCCCGTCGCAGTCTCGAAGCCCTTGATGACATCCAGCACCGAGTAGCCCTGCCCGGTTCCCAGGTTATGGATTATCAGCCCTGGGTTTTCTTCCAGTTTACTCAAGGCATGGAGATGCCCCCTGGCCAGGTCCACCACGTGGATGTAATCACGGATGCAGGTGCCATCGGGTGTGTCGTAGTCATCGCCAAACACGGACAACTCTTCCAGTTCGCCAATCGCCACCTGGGTGATGTAGGGCATCAGGTTGCTCGGAATGCCGAGCGGGTCTTCGCCAATTTCGCCGCTGGGGTGCGCACCCACCGGGTTGAAATAGCGCAGGATGGAGATGTTCCAGTCCGCATCTGATGCGGCCAAGTCTTTGAGCATGTACTCGATCGTGAGCTTGGTCTGGCCGTATGGGTTGACCGCCTGCAGCGGGAAATCCTCGCGCAGCGGCAAGGTCTCCGGCGCCCCGTAAACCGTGCAGGAAGAACTGAACACGATGTCTTTCACACCATACTCGTTCATCGCTTCCAGCAGATTGGCGGTGCCGCCAACGTTATTCTGGTAGTACGCCAAAGGAATTTCGGTGGACTCACCCACCGCCTTGAGGCCGGCGAAGTGGATCACCGCGTCGATTTTCTCGCGCTTGAACAAAAGCTGCATCGCCGCCATGTCGCGCAGGTCGGCCAGGTGGAACTGGAAATTATGACCGGTCATTTCTTCTACCCGGCTCAGCGAGTCAGATTTGGAATTGCACAGGTTGTCGACCACGACGACCTTGTAGCCGGCTTCGAGAAGTTCAACGCAGGTATGGGAGCCGATATAGCCAGCGCCGCCTGTTACCAATATTGTCTTATCCATATGCATTACCTGATTGCACTTTTATCCGTAGGAGCGGGCCATGCCCGCGATCTTTTGTTTTTTTATCATTTAAAATCGCGGGCATGGCCCGCTCCTACAGGGATCCAAAAAACTCCACGGTTTTGGGCAGGCCTTCGTCTAGCTGTATTCTAGGCTCCCAGCCCAGTACCGCTTTCGCCTGCGTGATATCCGGCTGGCGCTGGGTGGGGTCATCTTGCGGCAGGGGTTCGTAGACAACTTTTGAATTTCCCCCAATAATGCCGACTACTTTTTCGGCCAGTTCCTTGATGGAGAACTCGTTGGGGTTGCCGAGATTAATTGGACCAATTACCTCTTCGTCACTTTCCATTAGCCGGATCAAGCCGTCTACCAGATCGTCCACATAGCAGAAGGAGCGGGTCTGCTCGCCGTCACCGTAGATGGTGATATCTTTGCCCGCCAAAGCCTGGACGATGAAGTTGGAGACTACCCTGCCATCATCCGGCAACATTCTCGGGCCGTAGGTGTTGAAAATCCGCGCTACCTTGATCGGCAGCCGGTGCTGGCGCCAGTAGTCAAAGAACAGGGTCTCGGCGCAGCGCTTGCCTTCGTCGTAGCAGCTACGGATGCCGATGGGGTTCACGTTACCCCAGTAGGATTCCGGCTGCGGGTGTACATCGGGATCACCGTAGACTTCACTAGTGGATGATTGCAGGATTCTCGCCCCGGTGCGCTTGGCCAGGCCCAGCATGTTGATCGCGCCGTGCACGCTGGTCTTGGTGGTCTGCACGGGGTCGCGCTGGTAATGGATCGGCGATGC
>QNDS01000372.1 GCA_003644925.1 Candidatus Fermentibacterota bacterium | reverse complement strand
TTGTTATCCATTAGGGATCTCACCTGGATTGAATGAAGGTAAGAACTGCATTACAGGAATCGATAAAAGAGCTGCAAAAGCGCTTACCCAGTAAGCAAGACTGAGGCCGAAATTATCACCGATCAAACCGATGACAATTAACATCAAGGCGTTTGATAGGAAGCTTATTAGAATGTAGATACTGTTTCCTGTAGCGCGATGATGCTGGAAATTATCTTGAACAAGGGCTAAAAACATGGTTCCGGTTGAGAGGTTGAAAAATCCAATCAAAATTAGAATCGGGAAAACTGCCCAGCCAGATAATTGTAGGAATATTGGTACGAGAGTAGCTGAAAATAGTATTGATACGATGATGATCTTTTTGCGACCGATTTTGTCGCTAATTGGGCCCAGGATGAGTGCACCAATAACCCCCGAAATTTCCAGGATGGAAAGCGCAGCCCCAGCTAACCAGAGTGGAGTACCTGATTGAACCATGAACACAGGCAAATAGGTGCTCAGGCAAGCGGTCAAAGCTGAGCGCAAGATCAACACGAAAGCCAGGGGAATGAAGAATCGTTTGAAAAATGGTATGTCTTCGCGAAGGGAAAATCTTTCCTTGGGTTTGAATTCAAAATTACGGAACTGAAAGAAGAGAATGATACTGACTCCCCATCCCAAAAACATGAGCCGCCAAAGGCCGGATAAACCCCAGATCGATAATGCCCATACTGCTAGTAATGGCCCAAGTCCTCTGCCAATACCACCGCCAGCCATGTATACACTCATTCCAAAACCTTTCCTGGTTTCTGATGCCTTGGCTACTAATGCTGGTGATGAAGCATGAAAAATTGTGGAGCTTGCTCCTCCAAGAAATAATATGACCCCTAATGCTATTGGTGAATTTGTGCTTCCAATCAGGCTCATAAATGTTGCTGTAAAAGCAGGGGCGAATATGACAAAATAACGAGCCCCCGTTTTGTCAGCTAAATATCCGATTAAAGGATTTAGGATAGATGGCAATCTTGATAAGCTGGTAAGTAGTCCTGCAGCAGTTAAATTTATGGAGAGACTATCCATCAAGGTGGGAAGGAGCGGTGCTAAAAAAGATGTGTATAAATCGTGAAATAAATGGCCACCCGCGATTGAATATACCTGCTTTTCTGTTAATTCTTTTGAATATTGATCGGTGCTCATAAATTCGTCTCGAATAGTGATGATTTATAAAAAATAGAGAGCACCCTTTCGGGTGCTCTAGTATCAGTATATTGAAAACGCAAAGCTTACTGTTTTTCTAGATTGACTTCGTAAATCTTTACTTGTCCTTTTCGTCCTTTGATGAGGATCGAGTCTAGTTTCGACATATTGAAATCTTTGGAAAGGGTTTTATAGACTTTGTCGCCAACTACTATGCTGTTGGGACTAGCAAATGGATTCATGCCTTTAGCAACATTGACCATATCTCCCAAAACGGTAAACTCAACTCTTTCACTTGTGCCAACATAGCCAACAACAGCTCTGCCTGATTTTACACTAAGGCGAAGGCTAATTGGCTGATCAAAATCGCTAGACAGATTTTCCATTCGATTTATAATGGCAATTCCAGATTCAAGAGCTTTTAATTTGTGGTTTAGCTTTTCGTCTGACATGCCAAAAACTGATAATACGCCGTCTCCCAGGTATCTGACTACGCCATTATTTCCGAAAATAATATCGGTAATTCCAAGGTAGTAATTATTGAGCATTTTGCCGAACTCCTGGGCACCCATCGTTTCTGCCAGGCCAGTGGAATCGGCAATATCAGCAAACAGGACTGAGATCTCTCTTTCCTTTAATCCTGGTAATGTGCCATGAAGATCGTAGTCACGGAGAACGTAATCAACTTCCTGGGGAGAGACAAAACGCTGGAACATTTGTCGTAGGCTTTGCTCCTGCTGGACCTTATTGAGCAAATTAACTCGTTGAATAGTAAGTGCTGCCTGATGGCTGATGGCTATTGCGACCTGGAGGTCTGTATTTGTGAACGGTCGTGAATCAGGCCTGGATTTGTACATGTAGATCAAGCCTATGATCTCATTTTCGGTCATGATGGGAACACATAGGGCGCTTTTGATCTTTAGGAGTGTAGCACTTTCGCTATCTTGAGTGTCATCGCTCTGGGCCATATCCGGAATCACGACAGCAGATTTTTCTGTAATAGCTGACTGAGCGAGGGTTGATGGAAAACCGAAATCTTCCATCTCCTCAAATTGTTCCTCGAGGATTACTTTGCATTTGTCAGCGCCCATAGCTTGTTTCATCAAAAAGGCAATTTCCTCCAGGCAGTCAGAAAGATTCATGACTGTATTGAGGCGTTCTGAAATTTGGTACATTAGAACGGTATGATGATCAAGGGCTTCGAGCAACCTCTCTCGAGTAAATTTCTGGGGACCGCGTACAGTATCAAGTGGTTCATCAGTGCCGCGAATGACTACATTGATGGTTGAACTGCCAATGCGGATCATATCTAAATGCTGAAGTCTATAAGTATAAGAGAGTCGCCTGCGGTTGATGTAAGTTCCGTTCGTGCTTGTGAGATCCTGCAAAAGAGTTGTGTCTGTACTGCGGATGTAATCAAGCCTGGCATGCTGCCTTGATGCAGAGGGCTCGGCGATCACAATATCATTATTGGGATGCCTACCGATGGTATTTCCCCCTGGTTTAAGAGTATATTTCTGAGGTTCTTTGCCAGGTACGCGGATTGTTAACAACCACATAGAAAATTTCCTCTGAATCAAAGAATATTGTCAAAAATATATTATAACCCAGGTTGTCTTTCGATGATGTTGAATATACGGATTTGTAGGTTTTACGAGATTTGTTCAAAATGTTCCAAAGCAATTACCATTATAGTTGCCCGTTTTTTAAATGGATTGATGCTGGGGCTGCACTCCTGATTGATCAACTCAATCACATCATCAACATCAGCCGCATCAACGCCGGCAATTAAAGTACTGTTTCCGCGACGCAATAAACCACCGGTCGAATCAATTAAAGTTAAGGGGTGACCTGCATCATGCATGGCACGCATCACGGATTCGGATTCAGCATCTTCTAATATAGCAAAAATCATCTTTTTATCCATATTAAACTCTCTCAAAATCTTTGGCTGGCATAACGTAGATCGTTACC
>QNDS01000371.1 GCA_003644925.1 Candidatus Fermentibacterota bacterium | reverse complement strand
TGTACTCTACCCTCAGAATAATCGTTTCTCAGCTATATGCAATACCTTCTTATAGATTATCTACAGACACTGTTAATGTGCCATTCAACTCTCTGGCTGGTTGTGGCTTATATTCTGTAAAATTATATCACTGAAGCAGCTTTGAATACCGCTCTTCAGAAACTACAAAACTTTGAAAAGAGTTCATATGAAAAGACTATTCGCAATAGCTGAGGAGCTCAACCAGCTGCATGTGAAGTCCAGCCGGCTTAACTGGTCTAAGTTCACAACAGGATACGATTTCGGCATCATGGACATCAGGAGGCAGATACAGGAGAAATTGAAAAATAAGAAGAGCTGGAAGATTATACAGGATCTCCTGGCCTCGGAACTCTCAATTCCTGACCTGCGGCGTGTTCGGATAATGGAGATGGTTTTCAGGCCATATCACCTTTCTGAGAAACTCAACGAGCTGTCTCTTGCGATTCAGGAAAAAACAAATGAACTTTCCTCCGTTCTGAATACACACCGCTGTACAGTTGCAGGCAGAGTAATGACATCACCGGAGATATCAAGAATTCTTCTATCTGAACCCGACCGGGATCTCAGGAAGGAAGCCTGTCTGTCAAGAACGCAGATTAACATTCCCATGGTGAACGCGGGATTCCTGCAGCTCCTTGAGATGAGGAAGGAGTATGCCCATGAGTTCGGGGCTCCCGATTTCGTTCACTATCAGCTGGAGCATCAGGAGCTTGATCCAGTCATGTTCGATTCCTGGAAGGATGAAGTAAAATCGGTACTTCCATTGATGCGAGAGATTCGCTCAAGTTTTGGTGAAGAAATCATAGGTGATCCCAATGTAATGCCATGGGATACTGGGTATATTTCCGGGAAGATCGCCCCGGAGCTGAACCAGCAGGTGAATATGGCCGATTATCACAGCCCCATAAGCGAGCTGTTCGGCATGTTCGATATCAACATATCTGGAATGAACATTACATACGATATTTTCCCGCGGAAGAACAAATCCGAGTGGGGATACAACTTCCCGATTGAGAGCGGAGTGGATTCTCGTATTCTTGCCAACGTCAGAGACAGGTATTCCGAATACGGCGTTCTACTCCACGAGACCGGTCATGCCGTTCACAGTTTTACTACCGATCCAGAAGAAATTATTATGAACATGGGTATCAGCGGTATCGTCTCCGAGGGTATTGCGAATCTCTTTGGCAGATTCACGACGCATGAAGCATTCTATTCCGGATTTTTCGGTGAGAAACTTGCGGAGGCAGGGAAGAATTTCAAGCGGCTTAAGCTTTGGAACCGGGTAAATAAGCTGAGATCTGTATCCAGAATCCTTCTTGATCAGGCTCTCTATCGAACAAGAATAGAAAATATCGATGATATTCATCAACTGCTCTGGAAGACCAATATGGAAGTTCTGGGTGAGCAGCCCTACGCGGACATGCCGATCTGGGCCAGTACGATACACTTCACCACTCATCCTGTATACTTCCACAACTACCTTCTGGGAGATCTGATGTGTGACATGCTGGATGATGTTTTCCTGAAAAGAGAAAATGTTTCCGACGTTACCGAAAGACCGGAATTATTTGGCAGATTCATTCTGGATGAGGTTATTGGTGTTTCAGGAAGGTATCCTTTCCCGGATCTTTTCAGGAGGATCAGCGGGGAAGAACTCTCGCTCAGATTGCTGTCTAAGCGGCTCCGGAAAGAAGCAGATGAACAGGGTATTTCATGATCTCTGAATTTCACTGAAGAAAGCAGGATGATAGTATGACCAAAGAATATGCAGGTTTTGCTGAAGGCAGCCTCCTCTTTCAGGAGCAGTACGCCATGGCACAATCGCAGAAGAATGGCTGGACGAAATCGGTCAATACCTGGAAATGCATAACCATAAATCTTTCTGCTACCCACCTTCAGGTAAAACTCCACGGTCTTTTCGGTTTGATTGTCAAACCATTCAATGCAGACCTTGATCATACAATTCCAATTACCGATATCACATCGGTTGAGAAGAGGAAGAATTATTTCGGATACAATGAAATCTCAGTTGTATTCAGGCTTCGATCGGGAGGTGAACGGCAATTGCTTCTCTATCTCAAGAGGGGGGAGGAATTCCTCAACCTTCTTAACAGCATGATGAATTGATGATAGAGGCTTAATCTGAAGGTACTTTCTGTGTAAGTGATGAACCTGCCGCTTTGAATACTACGAAGGCACCCAGAATAACAGGTATGTAGAGTAGAAAGAAACGCTGAAGAAGAGTGAAGATACCAAGTGTATCTGCGCTCATTACTGAAGCCATAAGAGCAGCAATACTCAGTTCAGCCACACCACTCGCTCCGGGACTCGGAGAAAAATAGCAGATGAAGAGAACCAGCGCCTGTATGCAGAGTACCTGAACGAGATGCCCTGATGCCCCAAGTCCGAGCATTATGAAATAAGCAAGGATGAATTTATTCAGATAGAGTACACAGGTGAGAAAGATGGAGAGGAGCAGAATTAACGGGTGCTCGGTGATAAAGAGTTTGCATGAATCCTTGTACGCTGTCACTTCAGTTACGATCCGACCGATAATTCTATTGATTCTGTTTTCAAATCCTGGCAACCATGAACAGAGTTTTTTAGCGAGCCATGTCAGAAACTTCAGAAAGAGACTTGGCTGCAGTATTATCAGTATGACAATGATAAGCTCTGTGGCGAATACGATGAAACAGAAGATAATAAGACTATGCATCGTTTTACTGAATGATGCTGCCAGCACGTTGAGTGCGAAACTTGCTGCCACGATGAAAAAGACTAACGTTCCCAGTAAATTCAGTATGCTTACAGAGAGGGATTTTCCAACCGAAACACCTGCTTTGTAATAAATGTACATCTGGGCCGGTCCGCCTGCGCTCTGGGATGGCGTGACTGCGCCCATGAAGATATTTGCGAGGTTAGCCCGGAAGCTCACCATGAATTTCATTTCAGGAACAAGCTTCATGAAGTATATGTGGTTCCGGAAAGCTCCAAGGCACATATCGATGGAGGAGAGAACCAGCACTAATGCAAGGTAACCAAGGTTGAAGTTCCTGAGTGCTTTCAGTGTGTCGGCGGTATGTGTTTTTAGGAATATCGCAGTGAGTGCTGTAACAGTAAAAAGAAC
>QNDS01000370.1 GCA_003644925.1 Candidatus Fermentibacterota bacterium | reverse complement strand
GGGGCGCGATGGTGCGGGGGCTGGTTGGGGGGTGAGAAACGTGTATTTATCTGAAGTTGCGACACCAGATATCCACAACTCAAATGATTTGACGGAGGACGGGAGATGAATGTAGAGGAGATCAAGAAGAAAGCCGTGCCGATACTCAAGAGATATGGTGTAGCAAGAGCAGGGGTTTTTGGATCGGTGGCGAGAGGGGACGCGGGCGCGGGCAGTGATGTGGATATTCTAGTGGAGTTCGGCGATAAGTCCTCTGAACGCTCATGTTACAATGAAAGAGATGGGGAATGTTGATTGCGAGGCAGGATATTTTATAATGATGGTGGAGAATATCATGCAATGACTAAGGTGACGGATGTATTCGGGAATGATACGGATAGGGTGGTTGGGGTGGGTGTAAGATGAGTGAATATGAAATAAGAGACCCAGTTTATGGATTTATAACATTTAACGAGTGGGAAAGAGAAATAATAAATCACCTCGTATTTCAGAGATTAAGAAGAATAAGACAACTTGCGTTGACGGATATGGTCTATCCCGGCGCAACTCACACGCGGTTTGAACATTCGCTCGGGGTTATGCATCTTGCCACAAAAATGTACGATGCAATTGTCCGAAACGATTCCAACAAACAACTCTTATCAGAGAAACTAAATTACCAAGAAGTTGGTTTACAAAGAGATAGGCAGTTGGTTAGGTTAGCAGCTCTGCTTCACGATGTTGGACATGCACCATTCTCTCATGCATCAGAGGATATATTAACGAAAAATCCGAGAACTGGAAAAATTTATAAACATGAAGACTATACTTCTGCATTAATTAGAGGTCCTTTAAGGACTGCAATAGAGAATCACAACATAAACAAAACAAATTTCAACATAACAGCTGATGAAATTGCAGCTTTGATTGAGGGCAATCCCGAAATACTGGGGGAGCGGGTTTTTTGGAGAATCATCATCTCTAGCCAGCTGGATGCAGATAAGGGGGATTACCTGCTCAGAGACTCTCTCCATTGCGGAGTAAAATATGGCATATACGATCTCGATAGACTTCTTGTTACTATGGCACTAGGAATAGATCCAGAAACTGAAGATGTTATTCTTGGGGTAAATGAGGGTGGATGGCATGTGGCAGAATCTTTGGTAATCGCGAGGTATCAAATGTTCTCTCAGGTATATTTTCACAAAACACGTAGGGCATACGATTTTATGCTTCAGGAAGCAATAAAAAATACCATCGGAACCCTCCCTGCGCCAGACGAAATCCAAAAATATTTGGAGTTGGATGATTACGAAGTCTGGCATCAACTAAAAAATAAGGAAAATGACTTTTGGTGCGCCTCAATTGTATCAAGAAACCATATACGAAAAGTTTTCAGTACACAAGATGTGGCGGTATCGAAAGAGATAAAAACAAAGTTAGAGGGGGAAGATATCTGGTATTGGGAAGATATGGCGAAAAAGATCTGGTATGAAATGAATAGTGGTGAAGTAGGCAAAGAGGAAATTATGGTAATCGAGAATGACGAGAAGGTAACTCCACTTCGGAAATATTCAAGGATAGTTGAAAACATTGGAGAATCAAGGAAAATCGGACTATATGTAAAACCAGATGATAGGGAGGCTGCAGAGATGATAATTAAGGAGGCACAAGGATGAACGAAAGTATATTAAGAGGAGTTGCTATGGTATCTCACTCGGTAAAAAAACTGAGTGAGAGATATCCAGACAGTCAGATAGGTAAGACCATTGTCCAAAAGACTATGTATATGCTAACCAGAGAAGGGGTCATTGATTTTAATTACTCTATGTATCATTACGGACCTTATTCAGCACAGGTATCCAGTGAAATAAATTTTGCTGAGAATATCGGTGCAGTGGAAATAGATTGGATATCAGACAAAGGATATTTTATAAAACCAAAATCAGACGAGTTGGAGGGAGTTTTGAGTGAGGATGATAAGCAGGCGGTAGATCGAGTTATTGATAAATATGGCAGGTTCAACGCCGTAGAAATCTCAATAATCGCAACTGCCTTGTTCGTTGAAGATAATTTCGAGGTTAGCGATAAGGAAGAACTTATACGGGTGGTAGCATCTCTAAAACCGCAGTATAGTAAGGAGTGGATAAAAAATATCCTAAAGGGCGGGGGGGTTATATTTGAAACCAACTGATATTTTAGAACCAGCGCAACTCCACCCAAGCAAGATTTATTTTGGTCAATGAACTAATGAAAAATCACAATTTCATAGCTATCACAAGAGATTTTGGCTTTGGTCCAATTCAAGATTATGATCCAACTTGCAACCAACATCCTCTTTATGCCTTTAAAATGGCACTGAGCACCGTCTGGCAATATTTCATTTTTGAAGAAGTAATATCCACAATAGCGAGTTGATTAAAGTGTCATCACATCAAACTATGGACAAATACGAAAAGATAATCGGGCTGGCAAAGCGGAGAGGTTTCCTCTGGAACTCTTTTGAACTGTACGGTGGAACAGCAGGTTTTTACGATTACGGTCCTCTTGGCGCGATGCTGAAGCGCAGGATCGAGGATATCTGGCGGAAGATGTACGTGATCGAGGAAGGTTTCTACGAGATCGAAACCCCTACCATCGGGATTGCAGCGATCTTCGATGCATCCGGGCACACCAGAGGCTTCTCAGACCCTATGATCATCTGTTCCAAGTGCGATCATTCATTCCGTGCGGATCACCTGATCGAAGGCATCGTCGAAACTCCGGATGTACTGCCAGCATCAGAGATCAAGCGGTTGATCGACGAACATGGCATAAAATGCCCGCAATGTGGCGGTGTCGGGACATTCGGGGATGTTTCCAGTTTTAATCTGATGTTCAAGACAACGATCGGACCCGGTGCAGAGCGGGTCGGCTATCTCAGACCAGAGACTGCTCAGGGGATGTTTGTTGATTTTGAGCATCTTTTCAGGTTTTATCGGGAGAAGCTCCCGTTTGGAGTGACGCAAATCGGAAAAGCATACCGAAATGAGATTTCTCCGCGTCAGGGCGTTATCCGGCTCAGGGAATTTACGCAGGCGGAAGCAGAAATTTTCATCAACCCCACCGAAAAAAATCATCCGAAATTCTCCATGATCGAGGGTACGGTTCTCCGGTATTACCCTGCCCCTCATCAGCG
>QNDS01000369.1 GCA_003644925.1 Candidatus Fermentibacterota bacterium | reverse complement strand
TCGACAGCATCACAACAGCCGATATCATTCTTGTTTTCATTGTTTTGTTCCTCCAAATGAAATAAAGAAAAGGGAGGTTAAAATCCCTTTTCTTGGTTTATGATTCGAGGTGGCTACCTAATCAAAGTAGCAGTCCATCACATCAATCACAGTTTCCAGCTCAATCAGATCGTCGAAGTAGTCGTCTATCGCTGCAATGACCTCGGATAACTCTATTGTTTCCGAACCGTCTGCATCGTAGATATCGCACGGATCGTCACTTACTGGTCCGGCCGGTATATACAGCCGCTCGTCGCCGATCGTGACGAAGTCATACTTCGTCTGCTGCAGATACAGCTTGTCCGGACATGTCCAGCTCTGTGTGCAGTCAGAATCGAAGACCTGAGTGATGTTCTCGAGCACACCGCCGTCAACCGTATCGACCGGTACACCGGATGCTGCTGTCCATGACAAATCAGCATCGTTAGCGATTACTCTCGTCCATGCTTCTCCGATGCTACCTGTAGCTCCGTATCCGGAATCAGAGTAGACTGGAGATGCCGTAAGACGAATATCACCGAGTGAGATCGTGTCGTAAGGTGCTGACATGGTGAGATAGAGTGGGTCACCAAGCGTGTATCCTGCGAGTCCGTCAATGTCAGCATACAGCACTCGATCATCGGTTGCACCCATGAAGATATCGTCGATATCATTGTGGTCCAGTGAATCTGTTCCGACCTTGGTGTTTGGATAATACTGTGTGCAGACATAGGAGAGTCTTATATCACCCTGGCTGACTATGCCGTTATCATCCATATCAAGGTACACGCCATCACCATCTTCATTATTCTCGTAGCTGTAGACACCGTCGGCGTCTTCATCAACATAGCGCACCTGTGCACCGTCTGGCATATCCATCAGCGCATAGACAAGGTCGACATCGCACTGCCATACCTTTGTGCCGCATGGCTCCCAACATGGTTCACCAGGACCGTCCCCTATAGCTGCAGGAGGTACGTAGAGTCTGATATCTCCGATCGTAACGAAGAGATTATAGTTGTCTGCATCTCCATTATCTACATCTTCGCCTACCAACTGCTGCAGGTAGAGCTTGTCAGGACATGACCAGCACAGGTTGCAGTCAGAATCAATGAATCCAAGAAGGTCCTCGACAACCGCGTCACCGCCATCTCCATCAGGCAGCTTGGTAAGTGGCATGTCGTTTATTGCATCGGCGTCCATAAGTTCAACAATAGACCAGCTTGCACCCCATTCGCCTGCTTCAACATCAGTGCTACCGTCAGCTTTCAGTATTTCGCATACAGGGGACTGCGTTATCCTGATATCGTATTTCGAGACATCATCGCTGTCATCCACATCCATGTAGACCGGATCGCCAAGCGAGTATCCCGGTTCCTCATCGAGGTCGATGTATCTGAAGACAGTCTGTTCATCGTTGTAGAATACCGCTGGAGTCTCCAGTAACCTGTCGATATCTCCATCACAGTCTGCCACCTTTGTGTTCGGATCGAACTCGAGACTGTTTGCTGAGGTAACTCTCACATCGCCTGCACTGACAACACCATCGTTGTCCATGTCGATGTAACCGCCTTCATTGTGGTCACCCGGTGTGAAGATGTCGTCATCCTGCGTATCGGTGTATCCCCATGTTGCGCCGGTGTCGACCCGTAGTGCATAGACTGCGTCCTTTGCACACTGTCTGACCCTGGTGCCGCATTGGTCGAAGCATTCACCCATTGCAACTGGCATAACATCCGAAGCATTCGGCATGTAAAGTCTGAGATCGCCGATCGTTACGAAGTTGTCAAACTGAGGGAGACCTGTCGGCTGGTTCAGATAGAGCTTGTCCGGGCATGTCCAGTCACCAGAGCAGTCACCATCAATGGTTCCTCCAAGAGCCTGAAGCGTTCCTTCACCGCCTGGAAGGATATCTGTTCCGATCTCCACGAGATCTGCTCCGAAATCAGCATCTGCTATTCCGACACACGACCATGCATAACCATACTCGCCTGAAGGGATCGCAACGTCGCCGTTAGAATCCAACACGTCAAATGGTGGTGAATCTGTCAGTCTGATGTCGTCCACGCTTGCCTCGTCATCGTTGTCAACGTCTAAGTATATCGCATCCCCCACATCAAAGATACCATTTGCATTGGAATCCATGTATGTGAAGATGTCCTGGTCGAGAATCGTAAATACGCTCCCGATCTCTTCGTTATCGTGTGGCATAACCTTCGAGTTTGGTGCGCCACAGCATGTCTCTGTTAACCTGATGTCTCCTGCACCGATCCTGTTGTCGTTACCGGTCATGTCGATATAGACATCACCATTGACTGTGACAACCTGTGCGCCTTCTGGCACTGGATCGAGTGCCATTACAGCTTCGACATCGCATTGTTCTACTTTGGTACTGCAATTCTTCTCGCAGACCGTCGGAGCGCATATAGCACTCACCGTGACTGCAACGATTGATATTACAATCATCGCTGCAATCGCCATCAATACTTTCTTTCCTATAGTCATATTAGTTCTCTCCTAATTGTGTATACGTTCTTCTAAAGGTTTACGTTCTTCTTCTAATACCTACGGCTCCTACTATCGCAAGAAGTCCGATCAGTAGCACTGCACCGAATGGTGTCAGTAGTGGTACATTCTCTGATGTGTCAGGTCCAACCGGGACTGATGGACAGTCCTGTGTCTTTACTGGCCATGGCCCTTCACACACATCTGTGTGCTCAGTCACGGTCGTAGGCAATCCAGCCAGCTGGGTCTCATCACTATCTATCACACCGTAGTTGATAAGCGTAGTGTTTGGACCGGATATAACGCTAACTGTTAGCGTTACACAGTCTCTTGATGCTAACGCCAGAAGCGTTCCGATATCCCATGTAACGGTATGTGTGCTTGCATCATATGCTCCGCCATCCGAAGCCGATATAAAGCTTACATTCTCTGGAAGCGTATCAACGATCGTGGCATTGTGCACAGCGAAGTCATTTTGCTGGTTGTCATAGCAGATTGTGTAGGTGAACATACTACCCACGTCTACGCAGTCGTCAACACCATCGTCTTTGGTAAGGTTGAGCGGGTTAACACTGACCTCTTCCTGAGGTATACATATCCCTGCTGGATTTCCAATAACGCCCACGTTCTGTACTTGTGT
>QNDS01000368.1 GCA_003644925.1 Candidatus Fermentibacterota bacterium | reverse complement strand
TGTAACAGTGCAAAGTTGAACCGGCGTGTCGGGATGAGTGCTGACTGTAACGTTATAGGTGTTGTTGTCAGTGGTGAGTGTCGGGAAACTGAAGTTACCGTTAGCGTCTATGGCAAGGTCATCACCCGCGTTGTTTTGTAACACAAGACCACTGCCGCTCAGACCTGACACCGTGCCACCAACAGCATAAACGTTTATGCAAACGATACTGACATTGCTGATATCGCTCCCTGTTAACAAGCCATTACCCCTGGTAACGGTACAGTATTGATTTGGATTGACAGGCTGGGAACCGACTGTAACAGCATAGCGACTGCCGTCATCAAGGGGTGTGGGAAAACTGAATGGCCCATTGGCCGGGATTGGAATGTCATCACCGCCATTGTTTTGTAATATCAGTCCCCTGCCTGTCAAACCCGTGACTGTGCCACCAATCGTATAGGTGTTAGTAATGCATTCGACACTCACATCGGTGACGTTGCTTCCTGCCAGCGTGCCACTGCCATTGGTTACGCTGCATGTTTGCTGAATAGGGTTATTTGGCTGGATTTTTACCGTAACAGTGTAGGAACTTGTGTCGATGAGGGGAGTGCTGAAATTGAAACCGCCACTGAACAGGATGTTTAAATCATCACCGCCGTTGTTTTGTAATACCAGGCCATTGCTATTCAAGTCCGTTACATTTCCACCCACCGTGTAAAAATCAGCAGTACAGATGACAGCAACATTGTTGACATTGCTGCCTGCGATATGGCCGTCTCCATTGTTGACAATACAGTCCTGGCTCGGGTTGCCGGGCAGGGTTTTTATGGTGATGGCATATTCACTGCCATCAGTCAGTGCGGTAGGGAATTGGAATGAGCCGTTATCAGTTATTGGCAGTTCAACGCCGGCATTGTTTTTCAGGACGAGCCCGTTACCAACGATACCTGTGACATTGCCGCCGACATAGTATACCGGGATATTATCACCACCCCCTCCGCAGCCATTGATCAGGAGCGCAACAATAACCAGGAGTAGCCCGGCAAACTGCTTCTTTATCAGCATATCTCCTGCCCCTTAAATAGCCATAGGATTTGGTTCCTTCACAGCAGGGCAAATAGTAAGGAACAACAATCCATGAGGAATTGACTCAGGTCAACAAGAAATAATTTTGTTGTCTTATTATCTTGCTATTAATTATTCAGAGTCAGGATTACAAATCGTAATCGCCTTAAAGAGGTCGGTGGCACGTGCAAGAACGGCCCATTAGCGGGGAGCGGCTCCTATGCTGTTGTTACAAGAGAATCATGAATTAACCGGTGCCAGGGTTGCCAAAGGGTGTCTGGCAACCCGTTTTCTGAATATTGCCCTGCTCTATATCCCTCTGTTGTTTGCCCCCCAAATGGCTCAGGCCATCTGCCTGACGCCGTCTGAAGATACTGCCAACTTGTCCGGTGATCTGTCGGATGGTGTCTGTGCCAAAGCACCGCCCACCACGGTATTGAATATCGATAATCTAACCACCAGCATCACACCTGCTGCTGGCGATGTCGGCGTACAGTTGCTTAGTCAGGGCGGCAATGGCGGCAACGGTACGACCCTTCCCATTCATGGCACTAATGGAAGCCGCGCCAGTGGTGGACTTTCCTTGGTAACCTCAGTTATTGATAGCACTTATTCTATCAACACAGCGGGCGATTATGCGCACGGTGTCTATGCAAGCAGTATCGGTGGCATGGGTGGAGAGGGTGGTGGCGGCTTTGGCATACTCATCATTATCCCACCCTTTATACCAATCTGGCTTCCCGGTTTTGGTGGTGACGGGGGCGATGGTGGTGCAGGTGAGGCTGTATCTATTTTTAACGGAATCGATATTTCCACACTGGCTACGAATGCCTATGGTATCTATGCCACCAGTCGCGGTGGTAAGGGTGGTGAGGGAGGCTGGGGCGTTGGTCTTTACGGTGAAGGTGGTGATGGTGGATTCGGTGGCGTGGGCGGCAATGTGGCAGTCACCAACAACGGCCGGATTTCCACGCTGGGCTTTGAATCCCATGGACTGTTTGCCGAGAGCGTGGGTGGGGCCGGGGGTGATGGCGGTTCCGGCTGGGGTATCTTCGGCAAAGGCGCCGATGGCGGCGGCAATGCCGATTCTGGAACGGTCACGGTAACCAACAGCGGCTTCATCGAGACGCAGGGTTTGCGTGCGGATTCCATCCATGCCTGGAGTATTGGCGGTGGTGAAAATAGCGGCGGGGGTGCCGGCGGCATCTTCAGCTGGGGCGGTGACGGTGCCGCGGCCGGTCATGGCAATGCCGTCACAGTCAACAATACCGGCAGTCTTGTCACTCGCCAGTCTGAGTCCAGCGGCATCTATGCCGAAAGCCTGGGCGGTGGCGGCGGTAACGGTGGCGACAGTGGCAGTATTGGTAACAATCTGAGTGTATCCATCGGTGGCAGCGGCGGACCGGGCGGTGACGGCAGTACCGTCAACGTGACGACGAGTGACAGTACGATTACCACCGGCGAAGACAGCACTAATCCCGGTCAGTGGAATACCCTGGTCAGGTTTTCGCACGGCATCTTTGCTTCCAGCAAGGGCGGTGGTGGCGGCCAGGGCGGCTTCGCATTCAGCGCGGCAAGTGGTGCTGGTTTCTCGGCCTCGTTTGCCTTTGGTGGCAGCGGTGGCGATGGTGGCGACGGCGGCGATGTGCTGGTCGACAACCAGAGCGCACTGACCACCTATGGTGACGAATCCTATGGATTGTTTGCACAGAGCCTGGGTGGCGGTGGCGGCAACGGGGGCTTCGCCTTTGCCGGCAACCTGAGCCAGGGCAGTGGTAGCCTGTCTGTCGCCTTCGGCGGGACCGGGGGCGATGGCGGTGATGGCAGTTTCGTAAACGTGTTGAGCGACAACACCATCACCACCCACGGCATCGGCTCCTCTGGCATCTTTGCCCAGAGTGTCGGCGGTGGCGGCGGTTCAGGCGGTAACAGCGTTTCCATATCCGGTGGCGTGACTGGCGCTGCCCTGAGTATGGGTGGTGATGGCGGCGGTGGCGGCCATGGCGGGTTGTTGAATACAACAACGCAAATCCGGCAGGGCGTTAGCGTAAACAGCAGCAGTGACATCACCACCCTGGGCGATACGGCAGACGGCATCCTGGCCCAGAGTGTCGGTGG
>QNDS01000367.1 GCA_003644925.1 Candidatus Fermentibacterota bacterium | reverse complement strand
TGACCGAAGGTCATTATGAGTTTTGTGAACAGACATTCTTCCTCCAGCGTGCTGAAGGAGTGTCAGGGCGAAACTGCGTACTGCGTATGCGTTACTGATACCGTGTCTTTCAATGATATCTCTGAGGAGGACAAGTTCAACATAATCCTGTAGTACCTGAACACAGCGATTCGAATCAAGGGTCTGTACAGCTGGAAAACCACCGATCTCCAGATATTCAACCAGAGCAGCTTCCAGTGTTGAGCGGACGCGAGCTCCGGGAACAGATTCCAAAGGAGTCATGTCCCTGAAAACAAGAAATTCTCGAAAACTGAGTGGAAGAAGTTCAGTGGAACACCCCCTTCCGCGAAATTCAGTGGCAACTTCGGAGGAAAGCAGCTTTGCAGAGGAGCCGGTAACAAACAGTTTGACATTTTCTGTGTCCAGAATCCTGCGTGCAAACCTTGCCCATCCCTCAACAGACTGCACTTCATCAAGGAACAGGTATGCTTTACTGCTCCGAGCTTCCGGTGCGAGTCGGTAGAATGCTTCAAGCAGTTTATTCATCAAGCCCTGTTCAATTGGGTAGAGCCTGTCATCCTCAAAATTCACATAGAGGATCCGATTGAGGGGAATTCCAGATGTTCGCAGAGCCTGGATTTCCTGATATAGTCGGAATGTCTTCCCTGATCGACGCATACCGATAAGGACAGATGCCATTCCTGGAACATCCGCAAGAGATATTTCTCTTCGCTTAACATTCGGCAGGGGTCGCTCTCTGTTTTTCCGTAATCAGTTTTTCAAGAATATCCACAATGTGTCCTTCCGCCAAGGATACGTTGTGTAATATCTGGCCTTCTGTCAAGTGCAGATATGCATGGGGCAAGTCCGACTTGGTGGAGTGTGTACTTTCACACCGGATTCCCAGAGCGTATTTCTCTTATTTGTCTCTGCTGTACTCCGCGTCCACTGAAATCGAGATTCCGCCTCTTATTCCGAAGTTGGCAATAACCCTGCACCAGCGGGGTTTCAGAGCTTCCACCAGATCGTCCAGCATAATGTTAGCCACATGCTCATGGAAAACTCCTTCATTCCTGAAGGACCAGAAATAGAGTTTCAGCGATTTCGATTCGACGATTCTTTCATCGGGAATGTATTCAATGTTGATTCCCGCGAAATCCGGCTGACCTGTTTTCGGGCAGATGCAGGTGAATTCATCGGTTTGCAGAGTAACAATGTAATCTCTGTCAGTATGATGATTGGGGAAAGTTTCAAGTCTCCTGGAAGGATCGCTTCCACTGCCAAGGCTGGAAAGGCCATTAAGATCGGCTTTATCTGTCATAGAATACATTCCTCCATTCTTTGTGAAATCTTGGATCAAGAACCGGACATACGGTACTTCTCACCGGTTTTTTCCACACGCTCAGGTCAAGTCCATCCCTGCTCATTATATCCATGCTTTCAACGATGAACCGCCATCTCCATTCAGGTTCGTTGTTCAACCATTCTATTGCTGCTCGAAGTAATCCTGGCTGTTTTGTACCTCTCCATGCCGATTCGAGCATCAGCAGATTCTGTACGAGCCAGTCCTGTGGTTCATCGGGCAATTTCCTGTCCAGGTTTCCTCTCTGCCGTTCAGAACGAATTATGAGAATACTCTCCAGCTCTCCATCTCCCCTGCAGAGGGAAAGACATTTTTCATAGTCGTTTCTTGCTTCTGCAAGCCTGTAAACAGGTCCGATCCTGAGTCTTCCCGCTGCTTTGAGATTTCCTTCAATCTCATGTGTATCAGCAGCCTCTTCGAACAGCTTCTCTGCCTCTTCCCACTTACCGGAATGACAGGCCAGATCTGCCATTATGGAGTACCCGGGAGGCCAGGAAGGATTTTCCGATATCAGCTCTTTGCATATATCCCTGGCGGCTGAAAGGTTTCGCAGCTGAAGGAGAACCCTGATTTCCCTTCTGCGGAGTTTTCTCAGTTCAGGAGGGTCAGCAATGGAACTGATTCTATTCCTTATTGATAATAACTGTCTTCCCAGAAATGCTTCAGAAGATGCTGACACAGGAAACACCCTTTCCTTAAATGCAGTTTAGATCCATTTCTTTTTTCTGAAATTTACAAGCATCGCTATGACTATAACCAGCATAAGGCCAAGCGCTCCGTAATAGCCCCACTTCCAGTAAAGCTCCGGCATATTTCTGAAATTCATGCCGTAAATGCCGGTGATGAAGGTCAATGGTATGAAGATCGTGGCCAGAATCGTAAGGACCTTCATTACTTCGTTCATTCTGTTGTTTACGCTGGACAGGTATGTGTCGTGCATCCCGGATACCAGATCCCGGTAGGTTTCCACAGTATCGATGACCTGGATAGTATGGTCGTATAGATTTCTGAAAAACAGTGTGGTCGGTTCCTTTACAAGAACCGATCCGCTCTTTTCCAGAAGGGCTATCTCTTCCCTGAGGGGCCATACCGTCCGCCGCATGAAGAGCATGGCTCTTTTGAATCTGTGTATCTTTGAAATAGTATCAGCTTCCTGATTCAGGATGACTCTATCCTCAACCTGCTCGATCTGATCACCTATGGTCTCAAGTATCAGAAAGTAGCTGTCCACTACCGCGTCGATAAGGGCATATGAAAGGTAATCAGCTCCTGTCCTGCGGATCCTTCCCCTGCCTTCCCTTATGCACTCCCTTACAGTATCGAAGACGTCTCCCGGCCTCTCCTGAAAAGTTATAACGAAATTTTCACCAAGAATTACACTTACCTGTTCAGGTTTCATTCCCGCAGCGACATCGGAAAAGCTCAGCATCTTCAGAACAATGAACAGGTAGTTGTTGAAATCTTCGAATTTAGGTCGCTGCATGGTATTGACAATATCCTCTATTGTCAGGGGGTGAAGGTTGAAAAGCTCCCCGATCTTCTTGATAGTTTCAGTATCGTGAATACCCTCAACGTTAATCCAGACAACATCGTTAGATTCACATAAAGCTGCGCACTCTTCAGGAGATGTGTTCTCCTTTTCCTCATAAAGGTTGGAGTTGTAGCGCATATAGGACAGGCTGACATCCTGCATTATTCTTCTGCCTATGAAAAGAGGGGTTCCAGGAGGCTGGCCATGCGCTCCGCTGGAATAATTCTTTCTCATAACCATAAGAATCCCCTGTTTCTATTGTGTGCCTGCAGACTGCATGCAAAAATACT
>QNDS01000366.1 GCA_003644925.1 Candidatus Fermentibacterota bacterium | reverse complement strand
TGGGTACTTACCGGCTGAACCCGGAGGGCAAACCCACGCGCGACCACATCCACACAGTGGTGCGCACCCCGAATGGCAACGACTACGGAAAGGACTTGCTGCGACAGCACCTGGAGCAACACGAGCACTAAAGCTGCAATTAGTTTTTGTTAGTACTGGCTATCTCTGCTCCCGGCTGTGGAACATCAGTCCACGTGTTGACGTCGCCCACCGACTGGCCTAGGGTTATTGCAGAGTTTAGGAATTACTATCGTCCATCCTCATTGGAGGAGCTTTGGCGGGAGAGACACAACAATGGGCAGCGAAAATTCCTGGACTGTATTCTATCCGGAAGCGGCAAAAAATTATGATGAATCTTCCATCGAGTTCGGCCACATGGCGGAGGTCATCAGCGCTGCGGCTCGAGAGTACGGGACCCGTCCGGCGGTTTCGACGCAACTTCCCACCGGGGCCTGCACGACTCTGAATTTCAATGATATCGACCGCCTGACCAGCAATTTCGCTGTCTACTTGAGGGAAATTGCAGGAGTCCGGGCCGGAGACGTCGTCGCCCTGATGTCGCCTAACTGCATCGACTTTCTCCTTGCTGTGTTCGGCATCTTCAAGGCGGGCTGTATCTGCACCAACATCAACCCGCTTTACACTGCGCCCGAGATGGAACACCAACTCAAAGACAGCAAGGCCAAAGTGCTGATAATCGTCGACCTGTTCGGCGACAAGGTAGACGCAATCATCACCAACACCCCCGTCCGGAAGGTCATCAAGATTTCCCTGCTTGATTATTTTCCGCCGCTGAAGAAAATCATCATGGGCTTCGTCCTCAAGAAGGTTAAGAGGATGGTGCCGGATATGCGCACTAACCATGTCACGATGGCCGATGCCCTGAAACAAGGGGCTGCAAAACGCACCGCCGGGAGCATTGACGTCAACGCCTACCGAGCCGGCCAAACCATCGATGACACCGTGCTTTACCAGTACACTGGCGGCACAACGGGCCGCAGCAAAGGGGCTGAACTCACCCATCGCAATATCCTCTTCAATGCGGCAATGGCCAACAGCATGATAGTCGATGAGGTAGGAGTCATGGACGGCGATTGTGCGCTTGTGGTGCTACCGCTTTACCATATTACGGCCTTCGTGCTGATCATGCTGCCAGGCCTTGTGAACGGTGCGCATTGCGTCATGATCCCAAACCCGCGGCCACCGAGTAATTTGAAATCGGCATTTGAAAACCATGCCGTTACGCATTTTAGCGGCATTAACGCCCTGTTTGCGGCGCTGCTGGAGGAGTCCTGGTTCACCGGGGATGTGGTCAAGCACTTGAGGTTTTGCGGCTCTGGCGGTGCCGCCCAACATGTCGCCGTAGCGAAACGCTGGGAAGCCCTGACGGGTATCCCGATCCACCAGGGATATGGCTTGACGGAATGTGCGGGCATCTTGACCCTGAATCCAGTCGGCGAAAACCGCTTGGGTTTCGCCGGCGTTCCGGTTCCCGGCACAATCGTAAAAATCGTTGATTCGCAGGACAACGAACTGCCACGCGGCGAAGCAGGTGAGGTGATCGCCAAGGGCCCCACCATCATGAAGGGCTATCTGGATCAACCCGAGGCGACGGCGGAAACCATTAAGGACGGCTGGCTCCATACAGGCGATATCGGCGTCATGGACGAAGACGGGTTTATCCAGATCGTCGACCGCAAAAAGGACATGATCCTGGTCTCGGGCTTCAATGCCTATCCCAATGAAATCGAGGAGGTTATCGCCAGGCTCGACAAGGTTTTGGAAGTCGGCGTCATCGGCGTACCAAACGAAAAAACCGGGGAATCCGTCAAAGCCTACGTGGTCTCATCCGATCCCACCATGACCGCAGAGCACGTGATGGCCCATTGCGAGGGATTGCTCACCAACTACAAACGACCCAAACTTATTGAGTTCGTCGAAGAGATCCCGAAGACTCCGGTCGGCAAAGTGCTGCGCCGGAATCTCAGGGAACTGAACACGGCGTAACCTATGCCAACTTCCCCCGATAAATATTATGAAAACTCTTAAATGCGACTTATGCGAAGTAACGGTGGAAGGTGAAACATTCGAAGAATGGATGAAAGCACTTCATCCTCATTACAGTATTGCTCATCCTGAAGTAATGGCAGACCCTAATAAAACCAAGGAGGACGGTGAGAAGTGGATGGCTGAAAATAGGGCAAGGTTTGAAGCTGCCTGAAAGATCGTACTGTGAAAATTGGACTCATAGTCTCCGTCGCACTGATTGCCATTTTTGTTGCCACAAGCGACAATCAGGAAAAACGAACGTAACCAGGCAAGCGCCAGGATAAGCCCTGTGGTTTCACTATCGACACGTCAGGAATGCAACGCGGTTCGCTATCGCCCGGGAGGCGGCCAGGGCCACTACGAAAGCTATTTTCAGCGAGCGAACCACCCGGGCCGCCCACTGGCTTTTTGGATTCGATACACGATTTTCTCTCCCCGAAGACAGCCGAATGCAGCGGCCGGAGAGCTTTGGGCTGTCTACTTCGATGGCGAAGCAAAGAAGATCACCGCAACCAGGGACGTGTTTCCGATCGAGCGCTGCCGGTTCTCTCCAGACGGCCTGGATGTGAACATTGCCGGCGCCACTCTGTCCGATGGCGTCCTCGCCGGGAGCGCGAGTGGGCCGGATGGTGGCATTGTCTGGGATCTGCGGTTTGAGGGTGGTCAAGAGCCGCTGTTATTACTTCCCCGCAAGTTCTACGACGGCAGCTTCCCCAAGGCCAAAAGTCTCGTGGGCACGCCGAACGCACACTATAGCGGCCGGCTTTTGGTGGGGAACCAGGAAGTCGACGTCAGCGATCGGATGGGTAGCCAAAACCACAACTGGGGCAAACGACACACCGATCACTACGCCTGGGGTCAGGTCGCGGGTTTCGATAATAACCCGGATGCGTTTCTCGAACTGTCCACAGCCCGCGTTCGCATCGGGCCATTGTGGACCCCATTTTTCACCTTGGTGGTTCTGCGTGTCGAGGGTCAGACCTACGCGTTCAATGGATTATGGCGCGCTATACTGGCTCGCGGTCACTTCAAGAACTTTCACTGGAAGTTCTCAACCGCAGACGCCAACGCATCCATCGAGGGCCATATCGAGGCGACTCCGTAGGACTTTGTGGCACTGAGCTACGACAACCCG
>QNDS01000365.1 GCA_003644925.1 Candidatus Fermentibacterota bacterium | reverse complement strand
GTTGCAGATACAGATCAGGATGGCTTCAGTGAGATCATAGTCGCTACTTCATTCGGTATGGTGTACATAATTGACAGGAACGGGAGTTATCAGATACTGAGCCCTCCTCCCGGTTACGATTTCGACAGATTCCTGGGCTGCGCCGTCGGTGATATAGATTATGACGGCAACCCGGAAATAGTGGTCACGTGCCAGAAGAAAATTGATGTCGAAAACCAGGAACAGGTAGCCGTTCTGATGTACGACAGGTCCGGCGCGCTATGGACAGTGAACGAGATAGCTGCCTCCGGGGTGAATGAACAGGCGGCATCACCTGTTATTGCCGGAACTCCTGTTCTTTTTCAGGCGGACAGCAGCGCATATATGGAAATAGCACTGAGAACAAGGGGGCACTTCGGAGAACTGCCGCATCTATATGTATGGCGGTACGATTCCCTGTCCGACAACTGGATCGATTACAGCACCGACTTTCCTGTCACCCTGGACGGCGGCTTCTACAGTGCTCCTGCAGCCGTTGATTTCGATGAGGACGGCTTCGAGGAACTGATAGTCACTGCCTGGGGCACAGGAGGCGTTGGTACCGCACTGAAAATAATCGATTTCGAAAGCGGCGGCACCGCATTGATATCCATGCATCAACTGCCCGAACTGGATAGTGACGGCGAGACAGCGAGAGCATTTGGAACCCTGGCGGCAGCGGAGGAGAACGGCACTTACTACCTGGCTGGTTCGGCCAAAACCGATGTATTATGCAGTATGTATAAACAGGTATTTGTGTATACTCTTCAAAGCGATCCGACACGTCTGGCTTTCACATGGACAACCGGCTGGATGAACGGAGAGGATTTTTACGGTAACATGCCGGGTCCGGCCATTGGAGATCTGGATGGAGATTCGGATCTCGAAGTGATTTACACCTTGAACGGCGGACAGTACTACAAAGAAGGAATAGTCCATGGCTGGGAACTGCATGATGGTTCTGAAGTGTTTCAGAGTTCTCCTGTTCCTTTCAATCCGGTTATCCCGGGGGGAGGAACAGAAGTTAAATCACAGCCTGTGGTCGGCTTATCAGCATCCTGGCATTCGAGGGGAATGTCTGTTTTCTCGGGCTTCTCCTCACTCTGCTGCGGACATGATCCTGGTTCCGGCTCATCTATGCTCGAAGGCTTCCCGGTCTGGACACGTGATATCGCATCTGCTGCTCCGGCTATCTGTGATCTTGACATGGATGGATCCCCTGAAATCCTTTACATCGATTACTCGGGATTCGCAACACTTCTCGACTGGAATGGCGGAATATATACCACTGACGGCTGGCTTATGTTTCTGGATAACCCCTTCCGCAACGGTTTCTACAATACCACCTATCCTCCAGCAGGACTGGACATCGGTATCGCAGGCAACCCATACATATCCGCACCCGGAGAATTCGGAACATCTGGTTTATGCATGATCGCAGAAATTGAAATATCCGGGGTCAGCGATTTTGGCGAGGAGGGATCAGCTCCCGCTTCACTAGAGTCAGTGTCTCCCGAAGAAGAGTGCATCACACGGAATAACCGTTCTAACATTCCTGCAGCCGCTGCACCGATGATCCCCCGCAGGACAGTTGAAATAGCCGCTTTCTGCGCCCAGCGGTTCATAGGTTCAGTCACAATCGAATTTTCCGAAGGATCGCATCTGGCTGTGATTCCCCTGAGATACATGAATGATGAAAACGGGACTATCACTGTAATAGCAGATCCATTTAATGAATACTGTGAGATCGACGAAATCAACAACGTTCTGGCTATAGAGAGAATCACTGCGCTTGAAAGTGTATCTGAAGTACTGATTCCCAGCCCGGCCGGATCAATGGAACTAACGGTCAACATCCCTTCAACTCTTCCTGCCGGCCTGAAGATCCAGATCTACTCCATCGATGGCAGGCTCGTAACGAACCTTGAAACGGATACACTTGATTCAGGGTTGACCAGCATAGTCCTGGACGATGGGAACGGGACTCAAAGGCTGCCTGCTGGAATGTATATAGTGTGCATTGAGGGTCTGGGGTCCGGGGATGTTACCAGAAAGGTAATCCTTCTTGATCACTGAGAACAGCAGCATTTCCTGAATATTATCGAGGAGGGATCGATTCGATGAATGTTCTTACCGCACTTTCAGTTTTTGTTCTTCTGTCGCTTCCTTCGACGGATTCTGAACTACAGGACTTCCGGTACAACGGCTCAGGCCTCGCCCTGATAACTCCTTTGGGCAGCGGCATACTAGCCATTCCCTGGGGCTACGGAAGTGCCCTTTACCTTGAAAGAGGAAGCGCTGCCAGGTGTATCCCCTGGCAATGGGATGAATCAACTCGCGGTTCGGCACCATCTTCCTACGGAGATTCGGCTGCAATATGCATAAACCGCAGTGGTTCGGATTACGTTGTCCTTTTCTCTCCCGATTCTCTACTTGAACTTTACGGTCCATTCATTAAAGGCGGAAGAGCTGTGTTTGACGGCATTGGGAACCTATGGTTCACGGCTGACGGATATCTATACAGAAACGGCATCTCAACAGGACTGGAGCTTGAATCCCATACAGTATCAGTTGATCCTTCCGGCATCCAGGTGGCATTCTGCGACAGCAATGATCGAATCTGTATTCTGAACACTTCTGACGGGATATCCTCGATTCTCTCCTCAGATTACAGGTTCTATTCTCCCGAATTCGTGTCCTGCGAGGGAACTGTGGTAATTGTATCCCCCACTCTGGAGGGTGAAATCGTGAAAGTCTCCCCTGAAGATGGGACATGCGCATCACTTGCAGAAGGCTCTATGCCTTTCTGGTGGAAGGAGATGGAAACTGTACTATACAGTATGACCTCAGATGACGGGCATAGGATCACTGCTGGTGAGATCTGGAGCGTTTCCCCGGGTGGAGTTAATCAGCAGATCACTTTTTCCCCGGGAATTCACGAGATTCACCCGATAGTTTCAGGCGGTGCTGTTTTTGCGATTGATGCCGTCACAGGCTCTCTCATTCCAGTTCCTGACCGATGATGCGGTTCCTTCTTCCATTGCCGCTTGCAGCAGGGATGCTGCTTGCCTGGACGGTGTGCCTGGATCCGGGACACGGAGGCTCGGATGCTGGTGCAATTGGTATTTACTATACCGAGAAGGAAGCTAATCTCGATGTTGCATACCTT
>QNDS01000364.1 GCA_003644925.1 Candidatus Fermentibacterota bacterium | reverse complement strand
TGCCTTAATCTGTTCAATTTCCTGCTTTGTCGCCATAATCTATTTTATTTCTGTGCCTCCTCGTCTGTAATCCATTTTGGAAAATGTCTGCAACGAAATGATCCGAAATCAATAATCGGTATATATCCAGGTGTTTCGGGGAGTGTCGGGTCTGTTATCCAGTCCTCAATGTTATCCTTGTTAAAGATAAGCCCATTACGTCTTCGGCAAAACTCACGGCTTGTTTCGATAAGACCACCCGCATAGATAAAATATTTCAACCCCGCCTGTTCTGCCGCCTGATTTGAAACTATCCTGTCGAACTCCATCACACGAGTAAACAAAAACGTATTGTAATACCGTGCCAAAGCACCCCTAACGTCACCTAATCCCAAGATGCCCCTCATGCCACTCCTGATGCTTCCCATTGACCTACCTGAACTTATTGCCCCAAGTAAATAACTCTTAGCCTCTGCACGGACAGGGTTTAAAACAGAAACCCCTTTTAAATAGTTATCCATCCGTGCCATTAAGGTCTTAAATCCATTCAAAGATTTTGCATCCACGCCTATTGAATCAAAATAGTCCACGTAATAACGGTCAAGCCCCGCCAAATGGGTTGAGATTTTCTTCAGATATGGTAATTGGTATTTTGTGTTAAAGGAATCAAACGCCCCATCAATCTGCCCCACAAGGCTGATATTCTTCACATTCCAATCCACCTTGCCGTCAACCAAAAGCAAACCAATAATTATAGCCATTATCTCGTCATAAAGATCACGCTCTAATTGGTCAACTTCTTTTTCAGCTTTATCTATGAATACATCAATCGTCATAATCCATACTTTCCACCACGCTTCTTATATTAAACCCTGCACCACTTATCAAACTAACCAAATCCTCTGCAAACGCCCCTGCGTCAACATCACTATTTTCTCGTTCTATACTTATTGTCTTTCCCCAAGCAGTATAGGTTAATTTACTCGGTGGGTTTTTCATCTTCTCGTATATTAGGTAATTCTTCTTCGCGGCTTTTAATTATCTTTTCTACCTCTTTCTGAATAGCACCCCATTGCAATGAGCGATTCAAGTCGTAGAAATTCTTGTTTGACTTGTTGTACTTTCTTTCAAGTTCCCCAAATATCCATCCGTAGCTTTCCCACAAAATTCTTCCAAAATCCAACGGTGGCACGGTAGCAATAATCATCGCCACTTCCTCTTTTGACTTCCCGCTATACGGGTAAAACTCTCGCATAACCTTATACTTCTTGTACGCAGTAGGGTTGTCGGTGTACATAATTCTCGCTATGTCATCTTGGATGCCGTCTTTCACAAACGAATCTGCCCGACTATCAGAAACTAACTTTAAATCGTTGTAAAGGTCATTCAAAGACTTCATCTTAAAGTCACGATTGACAATATACTTATATGTCAAATCCTTAGTCATATCTGTAATGCCAGAAATAGTCATAACCGAAAAGCCCCACGCTTTCGCAAACGCTTTCGCCATAGGATATAGGGCTGTATAAAAATACTGCAAATCAATATTCGCCCCCGTTGCGGTTTCTGCAATTTCCTTGCGTGTGAAAACCATTGAATTATAAATAGCTTCTTTACACCAATATGTTAGCCTACTTATATATCCCTCTTGGAATACCGCCAACTCCACTACGGGAGAAACATATTTTACGATATTATCAAGAGCCACTATGTCCTCCTTATCTCGTGGCATCTTTAGGGTTATACTCTCTTGTGCCGTAGTTGGGGTTTGTTTTAGCCCAGTACCCTTGCATACAAGACAAGAATCGCCACCAGGTAATCTTCCACCATTACAATTCTCCGCCTCACACTCAGGCAAGTACTGCAACCTCTGTGGGTGGGCGTGTAGTGCCATCGTCAGGTCAAACTCAGAATTAGCCTTAATGGTTTTCATTAATATCGGGATGGCTTCATTTATTGGGCTGATACACGTCCTTGCCCTTGTCGCTAAATCACGCCTAAACCCAACTCTTATGGCTGGAATAAAATCTAAACCACTATCATTAATCCCGATTGCGTAGGTTCTGCCCTTAATGTCTATGTACTTAGCCCCCTCTTTATAATCTTCTTTGACTATATTGGGTGGTAGTTTCTCTGCGGTTTCATCGTCAAGTTCGTCAAAAGTAATCGCATAACCTTCGAAATATATCGTGTAACGCTTTCTCACCGTCTTGCCCTCGTTCTGCTCTTGCACCCTCTCAGGGATACCCCCCGCACCCTTCTCAAATTCATTTAAAACCACCAAAAACTTCAAAATATTGTTATCAAAGCGATAGTAAATAGCTTCGTGGGCGGAAACCTCAAACGGATACGGCAAAGCACGTTCTTTCTTGTTGTCAAACGCACCCCACTCATAGACAATAAAAGAATTAGGGTCGGAATACGCCAAGTCAATCCACCTGTCGCCCAAATAGTCATCCATAGACATATCACCCCAAAACTTATTTAAAATGCCCTCAAACTCATTTAACCGTTCATATTCTATGTCACCCTCGTACTGTAATACTCTCTGAATACCATTACTTCTCGGTATCTCATACGATGGCTTAATCAGGTTTTGACTAACCGTTCCCGTAATGTGCATTGTAATGCGTTTTCTCTGCTTAAACTGTTCCTCGCTCTCTCTAAGGTCAAAACGCCTCATCAGCGTGTCCATATTCTCGCCTGTAATCAATTTCTGTAAAGTGTCTGCCATTTTCGTCACTCTTGAGTAATCACGGTGTCGCTTGGCTTTTTTGATAATGTCAATTAGTAGTAAAATGGCACTATTTGTCGTCAGCTTCTTCATAAGGTATATCTATTGTGTTGTTTTCTTCAATTCTTTCTGGTGTGGCGGGTAAAAAGTTTATCGTCACGCTCTGTGGTACTTTGTTTACGTTCTCTATGCGGGCGTGTTTGGGGAGTTGAAAATCAAGTAACTTTACAATGGCATCCATTTTCTCTTTTTCCTTTAGCCCCTTCCAAATCTTGTCAATATCGCCCTTTCCCTTGTTGAGTATGTATTCTACAAACACCAACATTGTTTCGGCATTCTTATTTGGAGTACCCTTTTGCCGCCCCCCCACCTTTTTATGTCCCTTTTTATACGCCATCGCACAAACATACAACCTTTTTTACCAAAAAGCAAGTATTTTAATAACTTTTCACGAAAAATAATCGTTTTTCATACCTTTT
>QNDS01000363.1 GCA_003644925.1 Candidatus Fermentibacterota bacterium | reverse complement strand
AGGTCAGTGGTTCGCTCCATCTCCTCACCCTTCACAAGTAAGCGTTCACGGTTGTCGGTTTACAGTTCACAGTTTTATGTTTTGATCAACCGTGAACTGTTACCTTCACCGGAATCAGAAGTTGTAGAACGTCGACAGGGTGTAACGCATTCCCGCGTCGGTGCTACTAAAACGCTCAGTTTCCACGTACATAATTTCTGCGCCGACCTTTACCCCTTTGGTAACTTTATACCAGGTATTTAAAAACGCGATGGAATTCCTGGTAAACTGCCTGTCGTTTAAGTCTCCTCTCATTGTTTTCATGTCATCATTCCTGGGATCGTCAATACCATATCCAGCGGAAACAGTGATATCATCGGCAGCATTTGCGGTCAGGCTGATAAAACCACCTATTGCTTCTATTTCCTTTGGATTATTCGGATCACTATCATTTACGTCCATGTCATAGCGAAGAAAGTCTTTACCCAGGGCTTCTCCCCAGAATCCTTCAGCCTTGAGCAGAACAGGCCCTAAATTTAACTTGAGTTCTAATGCAGCCAGCCACCGATCTATATCCTTACCAGTATGTACCGTCCCAACACCAGTACCACCATCATAGATGTATTCGCCGGTCCGGTAACCTCCACCCAGGGCAGCGAGGTTGCCATCTCCGAAATTATAGGCGACCCGGCCAAGAGCCCACGGCATCCTCTCTTCTTCCTCAGTATCTTCACGGCGGTGCTTCATCGCGGATAAAAGGAGTTCCACGTCGCCCAGTTTTTGGCGAAGCGTAACCTGGGGCAGACGCCACCACACGTTGCCGGCAGCGCTCAGGACACCAAAATCAATGGTAGCCGGATTCTGCTGGGCCACGGGAATCCAATCCTGTCCAGCCCGAAGGCTTGTGCCGGATGAATTGTTTGCCAGATCTATATATCCGACTCGCATTCGGGGGATCAGGTTGTTGCCTGCATTGGTGCCGTAAAAATCAATTTCAAAACGGCCATTGGCTATCCAGTCTCCATCTGTATGGCTTGTCTCAAACCCGAAACGGGTATCCCTCGGGTTGAAATTTACAGAATCATTTGAGGCATCTTCCTTAACCACCCCGATGAAATCATTATATTTCTTGAATTCAGATGTGTCATAGTTGAGATCGAATTTTATCCGTCCATAAAGGCGCATGTTGTATTTGGTCCATACGCTTTCAGCTTTGGACAATATGCTTTCAGTTTTGGACAATACATTTTCAGTCGTGGTTTGCTTTTTCTTCAGCTCCTTAATCTCTATTTCCAGGCGGTCCAAGCGTTCAGCATCTGTTTCAGCTAACGCTGTCATTGACATCAACGAAAAAAAAACCGTAAAAACCAGTACAATAAGACTATATTTCTTTATAGCTTTCCAATCCTTCCATCCAATAGCCTGTTTGAAAACTGATGAATTGGCTGCAAAAGCTTGCTAATAGTTCAATTCCATATTTTTCAAACAGGCTTTTACGTACAAATACTAACGGTTAATCCTCAAGGGTTGACAGATCGCCTTCCTTTAATCCTAATTCCTGCGCTTTCAACACGCGGCGCATAATCTTGCCACTCCTGGTCTTTGGAAGTTTGTCTTTAAAATCAATTCCCTTGATGACCACAATGGGTCCAAGCATTTTTCGGACATGGGCTTTCAGTTCGTTTACCAAGGCGTCTTCGTCCTCTTCGACACCTTCCTTTAAGATAACAAAGAGCTGTGCTACCTCTCCACGAACCTTGTCGGGTACACCGATACACGCAACCTCGGCAACATGTTTATGGCTGACCAGGGCACTTTCGACCTCTGCTGTGCCAATCCGGTGACCGGCAATTTTGAGAACATCATCAGATCGGCCCTGGAACCAGAAATAACCATCCTTGTCTTTGGTGGCAATGTCGCCGGCCAAATACACCCCCGGAATTTTTGACCAGTAAACATCTTTGTACTTCTCAGGATCCTTGTAAAGGGTCGTAAGCATGGCAGGCCACGGTTCTTTAACGACCACATGCCCGCCCTTGCCAGGTTCAACAGGTTCTCCATGTGCATCAACTACGTCCAAATGAACACCGGGGAAAGGCTTGAAAGCCGAACCGGGCTTTAATACATTACATGGGGTGGGCGCTACCATAAACATGCCTGTCTCGGTTTGCCACCAGGTATCCATGACAGGACAGTTTTTGTTCCCCACGTTCTTGTAATACCATACCCACGCCTCAGGATTGATCGGTTCACCCACCGTACCGAGAAGCCGGAGCGTGGACAAATTATGCTTTTTGACACGCTGAGAACCAAACCTCATAAGCATCCTGATGGTGGTTGGCGCTGTGTAGAGAATATTGACCCCATACTTTTCTATGATTCGCCACATCCGGCCAGGCCCTGGAAAGAGCGGATGGCCTTCGTACATGACCGTGGTTGTCCCTAAAACAAGTGGAGCGTAAACAATGTAGCTATGCCCCGTAATCCAACCTGGATCAGCAGCGCACCAAAAAATATCGGTCTCTTTTATGTCAAACACCCATTTTAATGTCCGCTTGACTCCCACCATATAGCCGCCATGGCAATGCACAACCCCCTTGGGCTTGCCGGTCGTTCCTGATGTATATAGGATAAAAAGAGGGTCGTTTGCGTCCATTTCAACAGTCTTGAATTCTTTGCTTACTCCCTCAATAAGATCTTCGTACCAAACATAACGCCCGTCAGTCATATCAACTGGTATGCCAGCCCATTTTACCACAACTACAGTTTCCACAGAGGGACAATCAAGCATGGCGTTATCTACTACCTCTTTTAATTTAACAACCTTCCCGTTTCGATTAAAGCCATCTGCTGTGATGATAACTTTTGCCCTGGCATCATTGACCCTGTCCCTCAGAGCCATGGCGCTGAACCCGGCGTAAACCACGCTATGGATGGCGCCTACCTTGGCGCAGGCAAGCATGGCAATGGCGATATGAGGTATGTTGGGAAGATAGATTGACACCCTGTCTCCTTTTTTGATTTCGAGAGAGGTAAGTGCGTTAGCAACCTTATTGGAGGCCCGATACAAATCATAATAGGTCATGCGCGAGCGTTGTCCAGACTCGCTTTCAAATATCAGCGCCACCTTGTTTTTGCGGTGGGTCTTTACATGTCTGTCCAGGGCATTATAGGCTATATTGGTCTTGGCATTGACAAACCATTTAAAAAACGGCGCCT
>QNDS01000362.1 GCA_003644925.1 Candidatus Fermentibacterota bacterium | reverse complement strand
TATCATATGATCGAAATGAATGACGTTCACGATTACAACGATTTTGAATGTAACTATCTTGTTGATCTTTCAGAGATCGATCTTGATATGGTCTCTGAAAAGAATATTGAAGATGCTATGCGATCATGTGGCTGGGAAGGAATGGATCAAGACAATCCAGAGTATCAAGTGGAGATGCTTCATTCTTATGGATGTAAAGCTCCAATTGAAGATTGGAGTGGAAATAATTGGCATAAGATGTTTCGTGAAGCACGAAAGCTCTCATATGAGCTTGATGATCTAGAATCACATGAAGAAAGAATGAATCGCCCTGTTAATGCTCTTGGTTCAACGGCCAGAGAGTTTATGCAGGGCGATTTCAGAAGTGGAATGCTTCGCGGTATTTCAGAAGGAAAAGATGATGCACGTATCATCGGAAAGATGCACGGAATGTCCGATGATCTAATGGACAAAATGAGAGGAATGGAAACCAAATTTAATGCGGGACAATTCAGGATGCATCCTATTGGTGGACCATCCTCTGTTCCTTCTGACGATCCTTTGCCATACACAATGGGATTCATGGCAGGTATGAACAGTAGTAAAATGGAAGACAATAGAGAAGATCTTGCTCCTGCTTATATCGAAGGATATAAGTTTGGCGTTTCAGTTCGTTGTGGTGACAATCCTTGGCCAGATTGGGCTAAGTAAAGCTTTGTTGCCTAACAGTTTCTCTTGATACAGATCAAGGGATTCTGTGAGTTAACAAAGGAGAAGATATGAGTAAACAAATGATTCTATCTGCAATGAATGAATTAATAGACGCACAATCATCATTGCATATGTATCCAGATCCAATACCAAAAGATGAAATTACAGATGGTGCTCGTGGTTTTCTGTCTGAAACTGACTCATGGTGTAAGCATTCTATTGAACATTCAAGGGAAACATTTAAAAAGCTAAAAGAAATAGGAGAAATGGTTGAAAGAATAAAATACGAACTATACAAATTAGTAAGAGATAACAAAATCAACGAATCAGATTACGAAAAGATATATGAGATCATGAAAGATCTGTAAGGAGCGACAAATGAAAATCTATAAACACGAACAATATCTTGAACACGAAATATATCTACCTACAACAGATCAATTTTATCCTAATTATCCAAATGATACGGTTAGAGTGAAAGTGATACTATGTACAAAAATATGGGGCTATCCAGCAATTAGAACATGCGTTTGGGGAGCTGATGATTGTGGGTATGATAGAGACGAAAAATTCGGAACAAAGAAACAAGCTAGACAAGCATATAAGAAACGAGTTGATGAAATAAATTCCTGGAAAGTAGTTACAAGAAAGAAACTTAAAGAACTTGGATTCATTACAGCATAAGGAGAAACAATGAATAATCTTCCTGATTGGTCAAGAGCAAACGAAGTTTATTCAAGAGCTTATCGTGTTCTCGAGAATATGGCGCGTGCTGGTCATGTATCTCAAATTAAACCGTACTTTAAAAATAGAAAACAGAAGATTTATCATGTTTCAGATGAAATGAGGAATTTCATTGAAGCATTAAATGAAGGCGATGAAGAAAAAATCAAGTGGCATATTCTCGAAAACATCAAGCATCTAGGGAGGTAAGTAATGGCTGAGAATCAAAAGAAAGAGCTAAGCTGCGAAGAGCTTGTTGAGTCTCATCAGGCATCAAGGATGGATCAGATTCTTCCTGATCTTGAGAGTCTTCAAGATTGTTTTGATTGTTATGCTGCTTATCAAAGCAGTGTCATTAATGATTTTTACAAGGATGCTACAGGAATGAAACACGATGTTCTTCTCGATGAATGGGTTGAATCGTGTGAAGATTCTTTTCCTGAGTATTCTGATACTGATGATCCTTTGACTGATGAAGAAAAAGCTAATGGCTTGAAACGAAGTCAAGACGATCAACTTGACTCTGATTTCGATGAGTGGGTCTGGGAAAACTACGAAACAGAAATCCTAGACTTCATTCGAGAATTTCATCAGGAGCGGCTTTCAGAGTTGCCGCTTGCTATTTCTAAGACAGTTCAATTCAAAATTGAGCTTTCCTATGGTGGCCCACAAGACTACATTTGTCTTGACTGGGATCCTGAAGGAAAAGATTGGACTGGTGGTTCTTACCATTATCTTGATTGGTTCGACGGCGCACGTCGGACTTTCGGATATGGATTAGCAGAACAAATTGCTGAAGCTTTTTGTCTCTATCCAGAGGAGTAATGATGAGCGAACATCATATGCCAACAAAGAACGTCGGAGCGCAGCTTGTCACAAGCTGTCGATGTATTCGCAATCCTATTCTGAGTGTTGTTCTCTTTAAACGTAAAGCCGAACACATTGAAGGTGGTATAGAACATATCACATGGTACTTCAACCATGAATGCAATGGCTTCGGTGAAGGCCACTACGGAATGGACGAACGAGAAGGAAAGGAAGATTTTCTGAAGCGCTTGAAATCTCTCCTGTAGTATGCTTGATTTCGTGGCTCTTTGTACTCCCTATTTCTACGGAAATGTGGGAGTGATGGATTCACGAAAGGAGACAAAATGACAGACGTTAAAATACCATTGATACAAATGCAGTCTCATTTAAGAGAAGAACATAGCATTAAACCAAATACTGATTATGCAATAATTTTCAAATACGGAAAAGCCAGAATTTTTTGTCACAATGTATATGCTGATACTATTCTAGAACACCTAAGAGAATACAACATTCCATTCGCAAGTATTCACACATATGATGATAGAGGAGAAAGATAATGCACTTTGAAGATCATCTCGATGATTTCGTGAAAGAGTTCAAGGGTAATTGGCAGAAGTTTGAAAGCTTCGGCTGGTCTCATTGGAGAATGGGTATTGAAGACCCTGAGAATTGGGGTATCTTCTACACCCACAATCGAGACTCCGGTATCCTCGATCTTTCAAACGCATCTGTGTTTGATAAGGAAATGGAACCGTTTGTTGAAGACGGAACCGCACACTCTGAAAGCCACAACCATTGGGGATGTGGATGGATCGATGGATATTCTGTTCGAGTCGTAGATGAGGATGGAAATGTCACAGACGCAGTAAAGAAAGTCTGTGAATTGAAAATGGCTCTCGAAGAATATCCTGTACTCGATGACAGTGATTACTCAAACAGAGAGTACGAAGCTGCTGTTGAAAATATTTCTCAAATTGCACACAACTTTGTTCGC
>QNDS01000361.1 GCA_003644925.1 Candidatus Fermentibacterota bacterium | reverse complement strand
AGCCGTTCTGGGTATCGCAGACAGCAGTAAATATCCTCAGGTACAGCAAGCGGTTGGTGGCGCTCAGTATATCAATAACCAGTTTCATGGTGGCAATGCTGGGTCAGATAGCCAGAGTTTTGGTGCTTATAACTTGGGGCTTAATGGTGGCTGGGAAATTGATTTTTGGGGACGCTTCCAACGGGGTATTGAGTCAGCAGATGCTGCTTTCTTTTCTTCAATCGCTAATCAACAAGATGTGCAAGTTCTGATCAGTGCGCAAGTGGCAGATACCTATTTTGCCTTCCGTACTACCCAAGCACGTATTGCGATCGCGCACAGAAATGCTGAGATCCAAAAACGCAGTTTTGAAATCACTGAAACTCTGTTTAAAAATGGTGAGCAATCTGAGCTGGATTTCCAACAAGCAAAAACCCAATATTTGGCAACCTTGTCAAGTGTCCCAGGACTAGAAATAAATTTACTTCAAGCACGTAATGGACTGGCTATATTATTGGGTCGACCACCTGGAGCTATTCCTGAGCTGATTGTTGATGATTACAAATTGCCATCTATTTCCACTGAAGGAAGCAAACAAATCCCAACCTATTTGTTGAATCGCCGCCCTGACGTACGAGCAGCAGCTTGGCAAGTCGCCGCCCAGTCAGCACAAATTGGAGTGGCAGAAGCCGACTATTATCCGGCTATTTCATTGTTGGGTAGCATCGGCTGGTCAGGCAGTAGTTTGAGTGGCAGTTCAGATACTGGGAGCTTGCTGATTGGTCCATCATTTCAGTGGAATATATTTGACTATGGACGGATTGAAAATAACATTCGGGTACAAGATGCAAAGTTGCAGCAACTGATCGAGAGTTATCAAGAATCGGTGTTGCAAGCTGCTAGGCAGATTGATGATGCTGCCTATAGCATCAGTAAAACAGCGGAGCAGCAACTGTTGTTGGATCAAGCGGTGGCATCGTCTGAACGTGCCTTAGAAATTGCCAACACCCGCTATCGTGAAGGTTATGCTGATTTTCAGCGAGTATTGGATGCCCAGCGTGCTATGTTCGCTCAAGCAGATCGCCAACTGATTACCCAAGGCGGTAATATTGCTGCCAATATTGCATTATATAAAGGTTTGGGCGGTGGTTGGATAGATATGCCGATGCAGCAACTGATCCCTGAAACGGTTAGAGATACGATGCAACAACGCACTGACTGGGGTGAGTTATTGCAAGCGCCCCTCAGTGAGTCCGAAAAAGAAGCCGAAAACAATCCTGAATCAGCACAACAGAGCCCTCAACCATGAGCGAAGAAAAGCAAGAAAATGCGACTGATGAATCACTAGAGGAAAACTCAACAGCAGTGGAACCTAGCAAGGAGCAAAAAGACCAGAATTCATCTTCTTCTACGGTAAAAAAGGGATCAGCCGGTGTGATCTTGTTGATACTAATGACTCTAGTGTGGTATCTCACCTCTGATCGATTCACGCCCTACACCCAGCAAGCGCGAATAGATGGTTTTGTGATTGGTGTTGCGCCAAAAGTTGGTGGCGTGGTGACAGGAGTGTTCGTCAAAAATAATCAAATTGTAAAGCAAGATCAACCGCTGTTTGAGATAGACCCTTCTCAATTTCAGATTGCTTTGGAGAAAGCACAGTCCGATTTACAAAGTACTGAAAACAAAGTGGCGGCAGATGATGCGGGAATAGAATCAGCACAATCCAATCTGTTGGCGGCTGAGGCAAATGCGTTGCGTGCAAAGCAAGACGCAGAGCGTCAGGAGCGGCTGTATAAAAAAGATAAAGGTGCAATATCTGTTCGCCGTCTTGAAATGGCGCAGGCATCATTGAAACAAGCGGTCGCAAAAGTGGCAAGCTCAGAGGCGAAAGTACAACGTGCTATCGAACAAAAAGGTGGTGAGGGAAAAAATAATGCCCAGCTTAAATCGGCACGCAGTGCCGTTGAAAAAGCTATGCTTGATCTTGAAAATACGATGGTGAAAGCAACGTCTGGTGGAAAAATCACAGATTTGAGCACAGATGTTGGGCGTTATGCAGCAGCAGGCAACGCGGTGTTGACACTGATTACGATTCAAGATGTATGGATAAAAGCGGAGTTTACCGAAAATAATCTGGGGCATATGCGAGCGGGTACGCCGGTAGATATTGTTGTGGATGCGATACCGGGGAAAATTTTCAAAGGTAAGATACGCAGTATTGGTCTTGGTGTTTCTGCTGGGACAACGCCAGCGGCTGGCAACTTGCCTACGATTGAGAATAATCGAGACTGGTTACGCCAATCCCAACGCTATCCAGTAATGGTGGATTTTGATGATTTGCGGGATCAGCGATTGAAAGACCATCTGCGGATAGGCGGGCAAGTAGAGGTGATGGCTTATACCGAAAGTGGCGTTGTATTGAATACTATCGGTAGATTATACATCCGCCTTATGAGCTGGTTTTCCTACGCCTATTAAGGTTCAGGATACGTATGCACATTCAGGCAAGGCGGGTGTTTCGTTTATCGAGTGTTGCGGCGCTGGCATTGGCGATAGCCTATGGCTTACAACTGCCATTGCCTTTCCTCGTACCCTTGTTTGCTTTTATGTTTGCAGCAGCGCCAGCGCCCCCAATGGGAGCAAAAAGCCTTTTTGGCTTATTGCTGGTGGTGATCGTAACCCTCAGTATTGGCCTGCTGTTGATCCCCATGCTGTTACATTATCAGCTCACGGCAATTTTAGTGGTCGCTGTGGGCTTGTATTTTAGTTCTTACCTGACGCTGAATATGGGCAAGGCAATATTTGGCACCTTTCTCACCGTCGGTTTTACCTTGATTTCGGCGGCTGGAACGGTGAGCTTTAGCATGGCGCTTATGGTGATTCAATCGTTGGTTATTGGTATTACGGTAGCAGTTTTTTGTCATTGGATGATTTATCCCTGGTTACCTGAAGATCCAGCACCTGCTGGCAAGGTGGCGGCAAAACCTAGTACCCCAGAACAATCCAATTGGATTGCGCTGCGCAGTACCATCATTGTGTTGCCGGTGTATTGGGTGGTCTTAGTCAATCCTGCTGCTTACATGTCAGTAGTGATGAAGGCCGTTTTGCTAGGACAACAAAGCTCCACTATTGACGCGAAAAGTGCCGGTGTAGAACTTTTGGGATCTACTGCCTTGGGCGGAGTTTTTGCCGTATTTTTTTGGATGGTATTGGGCATATACACTAATTTGTGGATGTTCTTTTTGTGGATGCT
>QNDS01000360.1 GCA_003644925.1 Candidatus Fermentibacterota bacterium | reverse complement strand
GGTCGTGCTTTCACCTGGCGCCAGAGTTGTTGCAAGACAGCTGGCGTCATCTTCGTCGTTATCGTCATCAATCCGGACTCCGGTCAGAGTTACATTACCCGTGTTGGTCACGAAGTAGCTGTAATCCACCGGGCCTGCGGCGCTGACTTGTGTCGTGGTAGACGATTTCACCATTGTGATGGCTGGACCGCCTGCAAACGGAATGCTCAGATCATCCGTCGCATCCGGCGCTTCATTGGAAGTTGCCGTCACAGTGTTGAACAATTCACTGCTACCGGCGACTGGTGATCCATTGTCATCAATTTCACCCTGGGTCACTGTATGGGCCGCGCTACAGATAAAGCTGCCGCCCGGGGCCAGCGTGTCGGCCGGGCAAGTTACAGTCGCATCGATGTTGTCATCGGTCAGCGCAATACCCGTCAGCGTTGTGTCACCGGCATTGGTTACCAGGTAGCTGTATGACACTGTCATTGGCGCACCGATTGAGGCCGTCTGTGAAGACTTGACCACCGTCAAGCCCGAACCCTGAGGTAACGGCACGGTTTCGTCATCGGTCACGGGTGGAGTCTGATCACTGTCCACGGTACCCGTGTTGGCACGGCTGCCTGCGTCAACGTCGGCCTGATTAATCGTGTAGGAACCAGTACAGGTTTCAGAAGCTCCCGGCGCCAGGCTGGGTATCGGGTTGCCACTTGGGCAAGTGATGGGTGACACCAGTGGATCGGTCACGGCAATAGTGGTCAGCGTGACATTGCCGGTATTGGTCACCAGGAAGTCATAGGAGATAGTTTCGCCAACCTGAGCGGATCCATCCTGGCTCTCATCGTTAAACGTACCCGTTTTGGCCAGGTCAAGGTCCGCACTTGTCGGCAGGGGCACGGTTTCATCGTCTGTAACCGGTCCAGCCTGATCGCTGTCAGCCGTAGCGGTATTGTCCCGGCTACCGGCGTCGATATCGGCCTGGGTGACAGCATACGAACCCGTACAGGTCTCGGATGATCCTGCCGCAAGGCTCGGAATCGGATTGCCACTCGGGCAGGTGATTGGAGCAACCAGCGGATCGGTCACCATGACATTAGTCAAAGACACAGAACCGCCATTGGTCACCAGGAAGCTGTAACTGATGGTTTCACCTGGCTGGGCCAGTCCATCACCGCCATCGTTGAACACGCCGGTCTTCACGATTTGCAGATCGGCATTGGCTGGAAGGTTGACCGTTTCACTGTCCTGGTCGGATACATCATCGGTTCCACCCGGTGAAGATCCGGTTGCGTCCGCCGTGTTGTCCCTTTGTTGCGCATCGATATCCGCCTGGACCAGCGTATAAGTTCCGGTACAGGTTTCCGAGGCGCCTGGCGCCAGCGTCGGTATCGGATTGCCGCTCGGACAGGTGATGGTTGGCACTATCGGATCAGATACAGTAATTGCGCTCAGGGTCTGGTTACCGTCGTTCGTTACTTCAAAGCTGTAAGTGATGGTCTCGCCCACTTCGGCAATCCCGGCGGTAGATCCTTCGTCATTCCAAATACCCGTCTTCACCAGCGCGACGGATGGGGTCAGACCAAGTGGAATCTGTAAATCATCTATCGCGTCGGGTGCCTGGGTGGATGAAGCCGTGACGTTGTTGTCCAGTACACCGCTGTCTGCGACCGGTGAACCATTGGCGTCAAGCTCACCCTGGGTCACCGTGTGGGCCGCCGTACAGATGAAATTGGCGCCCGGAGCCAGCGTAACACCCGGACAACTCACGCTGGCATCGATGTTGTCATCGGCCAGTGAAATACCCGTCAGCGTCACGTTACCGGTATTCGTCACGAGGTAACTGTAAGCCACAGAACCCGGCGCTGTAATCGAGCCAATGGGCGAAGTTTTAACCACGGTCATCAGTGGATTCTGGCCCAGTGGTACTGTTTCCGGATCGGTTTCCGGCCCGGTCTGGTCGCTGTCTGCCGTGGCAATGTTATCGCGCTGACCGGCATCGATATCGGCCTGGGTTACAACGTAAGTGGCTATACACTGCACACTCTCAGCCGGATCCAGGTCGACAATCGGGTTAGCTTCAGGAGCACAGGAAACAGTCACCAGTGGATCCGTCACGGCAATATTGGTCAATGTGACATTTCCGGTGTTCGTTACATCAAAGGTATAGGAAATGGTTTCACCTGGCTGGGCCAAACCATCCATATTCGCGTCATTGAATGTACCCACTTTGTCGATGGCAAGACCTGGTGTCTGTGTGATCGGAATATCCAGGCTGGCTGTTTCGTCACCGGTTTCTGTTGAACTGGCCGTGACTGTATTGGACAGCAAGCCGGAATCAGCGACAGGAGAACCGTTGGCGTCGATTTCAGCCTGCGTCACGGTGTGGGTGGCCGAGCAGGTTGTGCTTGCACCCACCGCCAGAGTTGCAATCGGGTGGCCGCCCGGGCATACGATGTCGTCATTGTCATTGTCATCAGACAGGGAGATGTTGGTCAGACCTACATCACCGATATTGGATACCAGGTACTGGTAAACGACGTCCCCGGGAGCGGTAACGGCTCCGGTGGTGGAGGTCTTGCTGACCGACATGGCCGGGTTGGTCTGGACTACGACATTGGTAAAAGTACAGGTTACGTCGGCCAGGCCTGGGTTGGCCTCATCGTAAGACAAGGTCACCGTGACGGTGTTGCCTTGAACACTGACGCTGCCGCCCGGGCAGCTGATGCCGCTCAACTGGTAACCGGCAAGGTCCTGCTCAGTGATAGTAACCGTGGCTGGCGTATCCAGGGTTACCAGTGCAAAGATCTCCTCGCCTGCTACCTGTGAATTATTGAGTGTAAACGGATCCGCGGGATTCATGCCCGCGTTAATTACCGGTGGCGAGTCCGTGCTCCAGTTAAACGTGAAATCGGTGTTGTCCGGGGCTGACTTGATGACCGTCACCCGGCCGAGGAATTCAGTTGCCAGCGTGGTCTCTACACAGGCGGCCTGGGATTTGCTGATGTCGGGAAGGGGGATCGGCCCTCTGAGAGAACCAATCGCACAGTCCAGTCCGGTTTTTGTTTGCCAGGTGATGGCCGTATTGAAATTCACTAGCCCATTGGCATCAGGTATGCAGTCCAGGGTGACGGTATCGATCGTATTGAGGGGAAAATTAGCACCTCCTGCTATATCGCCACAGGTATCACCAGCGATATTTTCTTCATCCGTGATGGCAGGGTCGATTGTGAACGGCAGCGCAGTCAAGGAGCAATTAGCCGGCCC
>QNDS01000359.1 GCA_003644925.1 Candidatus Fermentibacterota bacterium | reverse complement strand
TCTCGAGGTAAGCCCGTGTATGGGCGGTATCTTGCAGGCCGCTAGTATCAGCCGGCGCATCTGCTGCTGCCTCTGTGCCGACAGTGACCGAAATGGCCGCCGCTGGAACCGAAGCCGAAGCGAGTTTTAGAAAATTACGGCGTTTAGTATCAACACCGATCTCTTCTTTACGCATTGCTTTCTCCTCTCAAATTGATCCCGCGAGGGATCGGTTAAGTCGAGCTTTCGCTCGCCATTCTAAAACCTTCCCTTTCAATCCCCATGAAGACACGCCCCACGGTCCCGACAGGCGCATAAAGAACCGAGTTCTTCGCCCCTTCGAGGTCTTTGAAAAAGTGGCTGGCCCAAGGGCCGATATGTTTGTTGAAAAAATCCCGCTGGATTGAAACATCGGCCGGACTACCAAAGCGCCCACGGATCATTCCCGCCATCATCTCGCACAGCGAGGCGATATTGTCTTCCGGCTCGAACACATTCGCCGCCCGCTCGATCGCCAACCCCAGCATGTCTCTCCGAAGAGTCGCCAACGGCTTTTCGTTTAAAAAACCTGTTAGATAAAAACTTGCGTAAGGCAGCAATTCGCCACGTGCCATGCCAATGAATAGCGCATTAAATTCGCGCTCGGCGGACGAGGTTTTCGTCGCCTTGGCCAACCGTGATAATGCATAAATGGCCTGACCAAGCTCTGAATCATCACCAGAAAGCTCTGCGGTTTTCCCCAGCAACTCCCCTGTCGGCGGACGAGACAATAACGCTGCCAGATAATCGTATAAATCGGCCCGAAGCAGATCCTCTTCCGGAATAAAATTAGCTTCCGCAGTATTAGACAATGCTCTCTCCTAGATCGTAATATGGCATCACAATACTACGTACGCTGCCTTTTAGCAAAGATTTTTCTATTCATATTGACAATATTGAATGTAAAAACAACGCGTTATACCTGACTGTTTTACTTATATAAGTCAGAACTCGAAACGCATCCGTTTTCTTACGGTTTCCGGCAATTTATCCGAAGCTTCGATTGTCACCACCGGCTTACTCTCGGTTGGCAAAGGCGATTTTGCACGCGCTTCGTAGGGAATTCTTACATTATTAACCGGCCTACTTTCTTCGATTTCCTCTGACCCGTCAATTTCATCCGAATCAACTTTTGGGGAAGTGTCAGCTAAATCGGCCACGACTTCATCGTCACCAGTCAGCTTATTGACGAACCCTTTACCAACCTTATATGCCGTCACAATATCCTCGACCACACCGCCTTTGTTGGTGAAATCCTCGCCATAATCCAGAAGCTCATCAAGATTTGCCAGCGCCGGATTGCTAAGCCACAACTTCCGCAAAGCCCTGTTTCTCAACCGTTGCGGAACCGCCGAATTCATGAACTCACTGAAGTCATCTCCAGCCTCCATGTCATCAGGATCTTTCAGATTAAGCTCCGCCAATATTTCGGCCTCGGTCTTCTCCGGTTCCTCCGGTAAATCCTCGACGGCGGCTTCTTTCTCCGCTTCCAATGCCTCGTCTTTCACCGCTTGCTTGCGGCGCGACCATCTGGATGCGATGGATTCGTCGGTCATTGCAGCGTTCTCTTTTTGGAACCAGGGGAGCGGTAAACATCCGCTGTCTGGCGAATACGTTCGTCTCCGATACCATCGTCAGCCATATCGATATTTTTCTTATCACGGCGACGCTTGATGAACTTTTCTTCGACGTGGTGAAATTCCACCCATTCGCGCACCCATGCTATCATGCCAGCTGTCATCGGGACGGGCTCCACAATCTCCTCGCTACTATCCTGATAATCCTGCGCTTCGAAGGCCGAGGCGGTGATCAGTAACAATTCCAACTCTCGATCAGGACGTTCAGAGGGGCGCATAATTACATAAACGCTGGGCGGATCATTGGCCAAAGCGGTTATATACGCCTCCGTATCCGTGCGGAAAAGTTCCAGCGGTAACGTCCCCGCATGATACTCCACCGCATCGCCCTCCCGACGTAATTCTCGCCAGTCAGCTGGGCCAGCACCGGGCAGAACTGAAACTGCTTTCCATGCCCACTTCGCCCATCGCGTAACCCCTGGAGTTTTGCGAACAACGATGCCAACCGGCATCGAAATTGATTTACGTTCCATCGGTGCGCACTCTCGAATTTGTGTTGTTGCCTTTTTCGGCAATACAGGGCAACTAAACTCAAGTCCAATAATAAAAGCGGGAGAATTCAATGGTCAAGACCCTGATGTTGTGCAACTGCGGCAATTCGCAAACCCTTGACGCGGATGCCATCGGTGAGGCGACGGACCTGAAATGTTCCATCGTTCACAATAGCTTATGCACAAGTGGCCTCGATACACTAACACAGGTATTACCGGACGGAGATCTGATCATCGCCTGCGCACAGGAAGCTGGTATTTTCGAGGAGCTTGCCGCCGAACTTGACACAAACATACCACAATGCATCGACATCCGCGACCGCGCCGGTTGGTCAGATGAGGGCAAAACTGCCACCCCGAAGATTGTCGCCCTGCTCGCCGAAGCCTCCCTACCGGTCCCCGTTGTCAAAACTTTCGACGTTGAATCCGAGGGGTTGTGCCTGATCATTGGCCCCTCAGATATAGCTCTACCTGTCGCCGAACAGTTATCCGATGTTATCGATGTAACGGCCGTGTTGACGGACACTCCCGAAATCATTCCAAGTGGCCTCGATGTATTATCTGGCCATATCCGCTCAGCCTCTGGAACGCTTGGTCGTTTCGAGGTTTCCGTGGATGGTCTTCGCACTCTCGAACCATCCGGCCGGGGCGTCCGAAAATTCACCGCGCCGCGCGATGGTGGAAAATCCGAATGTGACATTATCCTTGATTTGACCGGCAACACCCCGCTGTTTTCAGCATATGAAAAACGCGACGGATATTTACGCGCCGACCCCAAAGACCCCTTGGCCGTAGCCCGCGCTGTTTATGATGCGGCCCAAATGCAAGGCACCTTCGAAAAACCCTTCTACGTCGCGTATGAAGAACACCTTTGCGCCCATTCCCGCGCTACAAAATCCGGCTGCAACCGTTGTCTTGATGTCTGCCCCACCGGCGCCATCACCTCCAACGGCGACAGCGTGTCCATCGATCCCAACATCTGTGCCGGTTGTGGCGAATGCGCCGCCGTCTGCCCGTCCGGCGCGGTCGCTTACGACGCTCCACCCGTGCAGTTCCTGTTCACCCGCATCCGCACCCTCGCCAGCACCTACCTGAATGCAGGCGG
>QNDS01000358.1 GCA_003644925.1 Candidatus Fermentibacterota bacterium | reverse complement strand
TGACTGCAAAATATCCGATGTATAGATTTGTGAAAGTTCGAACTATCACAATATTATTCGGAGATAATTATGCCCGGGAAAAAAGTATCCGAAAAAACTATCAGAAGGCTCAGCCACTATGCAAGGTGTCTTAGAATAGCCAGGGCCGATGGAATACCCATAGTTACTTCGAAACATCTGTCGGAAAGATGCGGTATTTCATCCGCAGCTGTAAGGAAAGACCTGGCGGTTTTCGGAGAATTCGGGAAACAGGGATCCGGATACGGGGTTTCAGATCTTCTGGAGAATATTGAAGGAATACTGGGAACCTGTAAGCCTCCACCGGTGATTGTAATAGGAGCGGGTAACATCGGTAGCGCCCTGCTTGAATCGGGACTGGATGGTACCGGGGGATACAGCTACTCCGCCATCTTCGACAGCGACCCGAAAATTATCGGCAAAACGATTGCTGGTGTCACTGTTCAGCCGATTGCAGAACTCAGAGAGGTTATCGGCGCATATGGTGATGTCATTGCCATACTGGCAGTCTCTCCGGGCTCCGGACAGAATGCTGTCGACAATCTGGTTAACATGGGGTGCATATCCATTCTCAGTTTCACGCTTGAACCGCTCAATGTTCCCGAAGGCGTTGTTCTGCGATATATTGAAGTGTCTACCGAGCTGGATATTCTTACACATTCCATGAAATGCAGGGAATGAATATGAGACGGATAATGCCGGTTTTATCCACTGCGGCTTTACTTCTGTTCATTTGGATTTTCCTGACTCTGAGCTTTCATCCGCATGAGCTGTTGCTGGGGTTTGCTGTAAGCCTGATTATTGCATTTGCCACTCATGGAGCTTTCTCGGGTAATCTGTTCCGTCTTCTGAAACCTGCAAGATTTGCTGCTGAGGTTAGTTACGTTTTCTATTTTTCAGGTAAAATGTTTATGGCTAATATTGATGTACTGCTCAGGGTTCTGTGTCCCGTTGTCCCCGTGAAGCCCGGAATTGTAAAAGCATCGCTCATGATGAACAGCGAGAGAGCAAGAAACATAGTGGCGAACTCCATAACACTTACTCCCGGTACGCTTACAGTGGAAATGACCGGAACTGAAATATTCGTGCACTGGATAAGCCTTCCCGATGGTGACATACATGAGGAAACCCAGAAAATGGTTGACGGTTTCGCGAACAGACTCAGGAGAATCTTTGAGTAATACGTTTATTTCTATACTGTTCGGATTGCTCGGGGGAGGTCTTTTCCTTGCATTCATCCGTCTTTTAAAGGGACCGCACGGTACGGACAGAGCGGTAGCCCTTGATACGGCAACACTTATTTCAACTAACCTTCTTGTGTTTATCGCCTTCCTCGAGGGCAGGTCCATGCTTGTCGATGTGGCAATGGTCTATTCCGTCCTTTCATTTCTTGGAGTGCTGGCAATAGCCAGGTACCTGGATGGAGGACTGAGATGACAATTCTTTCAATCGTCGGACACGTACTGCTGGTTGCAGGTGGCTTTATTCTATTCACAAGCGGCCTCGGCATACTGAGAATGCCGGATGTATGGAACAGACTTCATGCAGGGACAAAGGCTACTACTCTCGGTTCAATACTCTTTCTGGCGGGGATTGGATGCCTGGAGCCTGCCTGGATACCAAAGCTTTTTCTTATTGTACTCTTCATTATTATGACAAATCCAGTTTCAGGTCACGCACTGGCAAGAGCAGTTCATATGAGACCAGAGGAGAAACCGGACAACCTTCTTGAGGATGATCTTGCTGAATCCGATCTTGAAGGGGGCGCGGAACAGTGACTGAAACCCTGATGACAGTGATTGCGTTGACGCTCGGAGGAATGATGGTGGCCGCTGGAATAGCTGTTCTTTTCGTCAAAGATCTTCTCTCAGCCATTATTATCACAGGTTTTGTCAGTCTTTCTGCCTCCGTGATGTTCCTACTGATGGATGCTCCTGATGTTGCTATCACCGAAGCGAGTATCGGTGCTGTTCTGGCCACAATGATCTTCCTCTGGGGCAGGGGAAAGATCGGAGGGGACGGATGATAAGAACTCTAACAGGTCTCATAATCGTACTTGCTCTCGGGGCTGTGGCTGCTTCAGTCATTCCCGAAATGCAGATGCGCTCAGAGCTGCAGGGAGTGGGATACTCATACGCCTCCCGGGGGATGGATGAAACCGGGTCATCCAACCTTGTAACGGCAGTCATAGTAGCTTATAGAGGTCTGGATACGCTTGGGGAAGTAGTGGTGCTTTTCTGCGCTTCCACGGCGGTGGTTCTTATTCTGACTCTGTTCCCAATTGGCGTTAGGGCTTCAGAACCGAGCAGGATTGTTGCCTTCACAGCAAAGGTGCTGCCTGCTCCCATTATGCTTTTCGGTGTTTATTTCATCGCCCACAGTCATTTAAGCCCGGGAGGCGGTTTCCCCGGAGGGACTGTAATTGCTTCCGCATTCCTTCTTGTAATGCTGGGCAGCAGTTCAGTACCGGACAGAAACGGAAGGCTTCCAGCTATTGAATCCCTCGCAGGATTGACATTCGGGCTGCTTGGGTTCTGGGGAGTACTGACTGCGGGGCAGTTTCTTAATAATACATTTCTCGGAACCGGAACTCCCGGCACTATTGTATCCGGAGGACTTATTCCGTTGATATCAATAGCTATCGGCGCAAAAGTCGCCAGTGAATTCTCAGGGGTGTTCAAAGCTTTCAGAAATACTCGAGGCGAAGCATGAGTACTGCATTCTACTGGTCTATAGCCGGCACGGCTGCGGGGCTTGTCCTTGTTGGGCTCTGGGGTGTGCTCACCAGAAAGAACATACTCAGAATAGCGCTTGCTTTTACAGTTGCTGATACAGGAGCCAATCTGCTTCTTGTATGGTCCGGATACCTTCCGGGAAGAACTGCACCAATTATAGATGGCTCCATTCCGGCATCTGATATTACTTCCTCAGTGGTAGATCCCCTTCCCCAGGCCATGGTTCTGACATCGATCGTTATCGGAGTGGCGGTTGCCGCTCTGTTCGTGGTTGTCGGGGTTCTGGCTTCAAGAAGAACAGGTTCAGCTGATGTCCGCCGGATGAAGGAGCTCCGATGGTAGTAGCACTTGCCGTATTCCTTCCGCTGCTCGGAGCCTTTATCACTGTCTGGCTGTCCAGAATGAAACCGGCGCTGTCCGCTGTTGTTTCTCAACTTTTTCTTGCCGGAGGGCTTGTCAGTACTCTTCTTCTCTCAATAAGGCTGGGCGCATGGAACTTAAG
>QNDS01000357.1 GCA_003644925.1 Candidatus Fermentibacterota bacterium | reverse complement strand
TCCCCTGTTTGCTACTGTACGAATAACAGGTATCCCCAGTATTTGGGAGAGACCTTCCGAATCGATCCTGATTCCCCTTGCTTCGGCTATATCTATCATGTTAAGAGCTATCAGGACAGGTACACCAAGCTCCATAAGCTGAGTAGTGAGGTAGAGGTTCCGCTCAAGGTTGGAAGCGTCCACAACATGTATCACAACATCGGGGTGCTGCTCCAGCAGGTAATCCCTTGCTGCAACCTCATCGGGGGAGTAGGGGGTGAGACTGTACGTTCCAGGCAGGTCGATAACTTCTGCGGTATACTCGCCCGAATGGGCTTTTCCTTCCTTGATCTCCACTGTGATCCCCGGATAATTCGCTACATGCTGCTTGGCACCGGTAAGTGCGTTGAATATTGAAGTTTTACCTGAATTTGGGTTTCCGGCAAGGGCAATAACGGGAATAGTATGATTCATCGGTTCACTTCAAGAATAACATGCAGGGCGTCCCATCCCGCAATCTCCATCTGTTTTCCTTCAATGTCTACGATCACAGAGTCGGGATGCTTTATACTGCGAACCATTCTGATCTTCGTTCCCTTATTTATCCCCTTGCTCATGAGCCTTGTGACCGTTACACCTCTGCCTCTTACGGAGACGACAGTACCTGTTTCTCCCTCTTTGAGTGTTTTCAGGGTAATTGACTCCCCATACTCGGCCTTCATCATTTCTGTTCTGTACGAACACCCCCTGCAGTTATCATCACAGAAAAGCGGGTATGCAGCATGCATGATGTCCGATGATGCGGGAACCACCCTGACATGCCATGCGGTTTTCCTGTCTATCCCGAACCTCGTTTCGTCTCTTGCCACAACGATCGGTCCGCTTCCGGAAGAGGAGATAATATGAAGAAGGGCGCCGGGATTGATACCCATGCTCACAAGCCTGCTTTCCGCTGCGTGATCCGTGGTTATGGTCACTACCCTTACGTATTCATCGGATAATGCCATCGTCAGGGGATACCCGGGTCTGACTGCATTCGCCCTTCCGGAGCCTCTTTCTCTGTTATGTTTACGTCCCCTTCTATTTCTCATTTTCATTTTCTCCTGTTTGTTCACGATCAGGATGAAGAAGGACAGATTCAGCTATCTCCGGAGAAAGGTGCTGATCGTATCCGTCAAGGTTAACAATGAACGGTAGATCTGTACCTCCAGGTCGGATCAGAGTAATCGTTGTTCCCTGTATGAAGCCCGAATCTATGAGCTCTCTTCTTACCTGCTGTCCGGCGTTTATCATGGCTATCCTGCCGGAAGATCCCGGTTCAAGATTGGCAAGACGCAATAGCTCAGGTCCGATTTCAAGCGGCGCAGACTCATCGAATCCTGTATCAATAAGTGCCTGGAGTTCAGGGTGGGCGGCAAGGAATTCAAAGAATGCAGCCAGCCTTTCCATAGAGCTTTCGGAGAGAAAATGTTCCATTGCACATGCGTCATTTTCGGACTGTTCGCGATTGATTCCAAGAATTTCGGTTAAGAAACGGGAGAGTAGTTTGTGACGGGTCATGGTGCGTCGCGCTATTAAGAGACCTTTGTCTGTAAGATCTATGTAATTGCGCTTTGAGTATCTGATCAGTTGTTTATCAGCCAGACGTTTCATGGCGGGTGTAACGGAAGCCGGGCTTACTTCCATATCCTCGGCAATGTCCTTTACCCTTGCTACAGAGTTAGTGGCGAGTATTCTGTATATAGCCTCGAGGTAATCTTCGAGTGAGCCGGTAATGCCGCTGTCTGCGTTAGTCATATAGACACCTCTATTTCTGTTAGACAAATCTAACAAATGAATAGAATACTGTCAACACGGGGTAATCAGCACAATTTCGGCAGGATCAAAAAAGTGCGGGAAACGGACCTTCCTGAAGAAGGAGGGTCCGTTAAATTACATTAAGGAATGCTTAAGGCGGTTAGCCCTGTTCTTATGAAGAAGGTGATTCCTGGATGCTTTGTCAATAAGGCTTTGAGCCTTACGCAGGGCCTTTTCTCTGTCCTCAGGCGTCTCGGAATCCTTAACACTTCTGATGGCGCTTCTCAGTTCACGCATCTTGCTGCGGTTCCTCTGCGCCTTTGCTATATCGGTCCTGTGACGCTTGATCGATTGTTTGCACCTTGCCAAGAGGAGACTCCTTTCACAAATTTGGTTATACTCGAATTCTGTATATACTCTGTTAGCAGGGAGGAATTCTAAGCCCTGGGGCAGCCGAAGTCAATCTTTACATAGGAGATTATAGTGAAGTATTTGTTTATGACACTTGCAATTCTTGCATTCGCGTCTGTCGTATCTGCTGATAGACTTGTAAGACTGTACGATGTATCACCGGGTTCTGTAACGGAAATGATTGAAGAAGGATACGATGTTGCTAATGTCGACATGAGAAATGGATATGTTGATATAATGCTTCCGGAGCGACAGTTAGATCAGGCTGCTCTCCTCTCTTATAACTACGAGGTTCTTCCAAGGGAATGGGGAGAACTTCTTCCTGAGAATTCGGATAACGCCGGTTATTACTACAGTCCCGAAGAGAACATGGCTTTCTGGTGCACTCTTGCCGATGACTACAGTGACCTGTCTGATACTCCGGTCACTATAGGGCAATCCTATGAGGGCAGGGATGTATACATGATAAGAATGACCAGCGAGATACCGGGCTACAAACCACCCATCTACTTCTCTTCCCTTATCCATGCTAGGGAACCGGGCGGTAATTCGGTACTCATCGATTTCGCAATGTGGCTTACAAGCAACTACGACGGAGGCGATACAAGAGCGGCTTGGATACTTGACAATACAACCGTCTATTTTGTTCCTATTGGAAATCCTGATGGTTACGCGTACAACATGCCTAACGGCGGGATGCACAGAAAGAACATGAATTACACCCTTGGCGATGGTGTGGATCTGAACCGGAACTGGGGATATATGTGGGGTTACGATGACTCAGGTTCAAGTCCCAATCCCTACGATCCAACTTATCGTGGAACCTCAGCATTTTCAGAACCTGAAACCCAGGTCCAGAGGGATTTCATTCTCGATATTGAGCCCATTGCAGCAATGAACTATCATTCCTCCGGGCAATGGCTTATTTATCCCTACGGATATGCAGATAACACTTACACACCTGATCAAAGCACATTCGTAGGATGGTCTGCTGTAATGACCGCAGAGAACGGTTACTTTGCCGGTACTTGTCCGGAATGTCTGTATCCGGTAAACTGAGACCAGAATGACTGG
>QNDS01000356.1 GCA_003644925.1 Candidatus Fermentibacterota bacterium | reverse complement strand
TTCCCTGACACTGTGATACATCCGGGGGATTATTTCATCGTATGGGCAGATGATGATCCGTCGCAGGGATCGATGCATGCTGCTTTCAAGCTTACTTCAGCGGGGGAAGAAGTGTACCTTCTTTACTCCTTATTGATCGTAGACATGGTCACATTCCCTGCGCTGGAGACTGATGTCAGTTACGGGCGGTGGCCGGATGCTACCGGTGAGTGGGAAATTCTTTCTGTTGCTACACCAGGCGCACCAAACGAGGGTGGTATCGGTATTGAACCACCGGATATACCTGGACTATGTATACTGGCGCCCAATCCCTTTTGCAGCAGTGGAGTGCTCACAATCCAGGGCGACCAGGGATTTACCAGACTTGATGTATACGATTTGAGCGGCAGGCTTGTTGCTACTCCATTTGAAGGAGAACTTATTTCTCCAGTATCTATCTACTGGGATACTGCATCCCTCGCTACGGGTATTTACTTCCTTCGACTAAGACAGAGAGAGGAGACGGTAATACGAAAAATCACCGTGATCAAATGAGAAGAAAACTTCTGCTGCTGCCTTTGATTTTCCTGGTGCTTTCCGCCTGGGGAATTACTGTTACCGTTGAGCCGGGAGATGATATAGCAGATAGCCTGCTTTCCCTCTCGCAGGGAGACACTCTATTCCTTATGCCGGGTGTCTATACGAACACTCTTGAACTTCCCCTTCTGACAGCAGGACCTCTGCAGTCAGGTGTAACAATAACCTCCATGCCCTTCAACAGAGCAGTACTGGACGGGCAGGACATTGAAAGATCAGTGGTGACCCTGCAGGGTCCGCACGAGTATGAAGTAGTGCTGGAAAACCTTGTCATCACAGGTGGAAACGCTACGGGCGCAATAGCTTTCAAGGGAGGGGGAGTATTCGCAACCGATTCCAGAGCGCTAATTAATAATTGCCTCATAAACTTTAACAGGGCTCTTATGGGAGGCGGAGTGGGCTCAGAGGGGGGAACCCTTCAAATGCAGAACTCCATCCTGAGTGACAACGAAGCCCTTGTAACAGGGGGAGGGATCGATCTTTACGCCAGTGATTTTGTCGGTTTTATGTTGACATTCATATCCAATATCAGTTCGGATGACGGCGGCGGTCTGAATGCCTATCAGAGCATGGTTGATCTCTCGAGCTCGCGTTTTACTGGAAATTACGCTGGAGATGACGGAGGCGCGATAACGGTATTGCAGGGTACATCGAGTTTCTCGTTTTTGACGATTCACTCAAATGAAGCCTTCGATGACGGGGGAGGAATGCGCCTTCAAACAATCGACTCACTTTCCATCGTATCCTCTATAGTAACGTCCAACGAGGGGAAAGGGGGAATTAATGTTAAAAACACAGTCATCTTCTGCATATCCAATGTATGTTGCTGGAATAACGCCTTCTCCAACTACACCGGTATCAATGATCCTACAGGGACAATGGGAAATATAAGCGTGGATCCGCTGTATGCCGATGCTGATTTTAATCTATCTCAGACAGCAGCGGGACAGCCTCTGGACAGCCCCGCACTTGATGCAGGTCATACTTGGGCAGCGGAAACCGTCATTTCCGGATTCAGTACGAGAACGGACAGCATACCTGATGCGGATTATGCTGACATGGGATATCACCATCTTAATGCCGAGCAGGGGGGTATATCTCCCGAACAGCCCATCGGGGAATATTCCATGACTATAATGCCATCACCAGCTTACAGAGCTGTTACAATAAGTCTTAACTCAAAGACCCCTGCTCCTGTAGTTATTCATGTGTATGATATCACTGGTCGAAGAATTCATACTGCAGGAACCATGAATGTAGCCGATGAAGCCTCATACATCTGGAATCCCGATGAATCTTTTCCCGGTGGGCTTGTCTTCTTTCAGGCCATCTGGCCCTGGGGAACCTCCTGCGGAAGGGTTGTGCTGTTGAAATGACCATTCTCTTTGTGTTTATTCTGGGAATCACTACACCTGTTTACCCCGGAGAAAGCATTCAGGATGCTCTGGATTCTTCCCTTCCCGGAGATACCGTACTGGTAATGCCTGGTATTCACTATGGCAATGGGGAAAATCTTATTGTCATCACCGAAGATCACAACGGGATAGTACTTCTGGGGGATAATCTGGATCCCTCCTCCGTTATCCTCTCCGGAGATAGCCTTTACGACAGTATCATAGATATAGACTGCACGATCACGGGTCAGATAGATTCAACAATGGTTATTTCAGGATTTTCGTTCACAGATGGAAACGCTTCGACAGATGCCTTTGGCGGAGCCATCCACTTGAAGTACAGCTCACCTTTGATACAGTACTCAAGATTCATCCAATGTACAGCTGACAACGGTGGCGCCATCTTCGCATGGAAGGGTGCTCCCGTTATCAGATACTGCGATTTTCAAAGCAATGTGTGCTCGTCTGCAGGTGCGGCCGTGTACCTCTATACTTCCGAAGCATCTGTAAGTTACTGCAGGTTTCAGGATAATGTTTCCTGGGATGACGGAGGAGCAATTTTCTGTTATCACTGCTCTCCGACGATATTCAACTGCCTCTTCACCGGCGGCTTCGCCGTTGATGATGGAGGGGCTATCTACTGCTATGCTTTTTCGAACCCTGAGATCTCCTTCTGTATGTTCTTCGACAACCATGTGAACTACACGGGAAGCGCAGTGTATTTCAGGGTAGGTTCCTCACCCGAGCTTCACCACAACATTGTCACAGGCAATTCAGGTCCTGCCTTCTACATACAGGATGGAGGAGAACCGGTATTCTTCTATAACTGCGTATGGGGAAACCCCGACGGGAACTACGGTAACCTCCCGGACCCCACAGGTACAGGCGGGAACATCTCGGTTGATCCATTGCTCGTGGATGATTTTTTTCTCAGTCAGACAGCAGCTGGACAGGCAGTGGACAGCCCCTGCGTGAATTCAGGGAGTGGTTCACCTGCCGATTATGGTCTGGAGTTCACCTGGACAAGAACCGATGGTGTTCCAGATTCAGAAGTTGTGGATATCGGTTATCATCACGGATCACACCAGTCGGGATTAGTTCTCAATGAGCTTATGGCCGAGAACGATACCACGATAGCGGATAATTATGGAGAATACGATGACTGGATCGAGATTACGAATACCGGACCAAACGATATAAACCTTTCAGGATATTACCTCACGGACGATGCTGCCGACCCGTTCAAATTCGCTTTCCCTGACACTGTGATACATCCGGGGGATTATTTCATCGTATGGGCAGATGATGATC
>QNDS01000355.1 GCA_003644925.1 Candidatus Fermentibacterota bacterium | reverse complement strand
CGGCCAAAGCCCGGGACGCTGCTAACCGTTAACGTGATGCCGGGCAACGATAATGTTAAACGAGTAGTCCTTCTCATCGCGGTAGCAGTGGCGTCCTACTTTACCGCAGGTTGGGCGGCGGGGGCTTATGGGGCATCAGTAGGTAGCGCGTTAGGCATCGGGGCTACCGCTGGGGCAGGGTTAGTTACAGCAGTTGTACAAACAGCAGTATTCGCTGTCGGGATGTTAGCGATCAACGCGCTAGTTCCCCTTAATAGCGACTTCTCTAATGGTGATAACAACTCGCAGAGCCTTAACTTTATCGGTAGCGCCCGGAATAGGCTAGAGCCTTACGGCACGGTGCCTATGCTCTTAGGCTACCACAGAATAACGCCTCCCCAATGCGCGCTTCCCTATACCGACCTCCGGGGACAGGATGAGTACGTCACGATGATGTTCGCGTTATCCTACCGACGGTTGATGAAGGACAAAAGTACTGCTAAACTTGGGGACACTAAAATCTCTAAGTATAAAGATGTGGAGATTGAATACGACACTGGAGACGTAGACAACGATCAAGAGATTACACTCTATCGGAAAAATCAGGTCCAAGAGGCAGTTAATCAAGAAATCCGGGGAACATGGATTACCCGAGCGGTAGCCCCGAATAGCAAGAAGGTACGGTTTGACCTTCTCTGGAAATATGGTCTGATTAAATACGACCGGGATGATGAGGGACGTGACCCATGGGAGACCAGTTTAGAAATTGAGATACGAGAGCAGGATACTGGGGATACCTGGGCTCCGGTTAAACAGAAAACTTGGTTTCTACAAACAGCGGTCGCGTTCCGTAGAGAGATAAGTGTTAGTAATTTGGATAAGACCAAGCTCTATGATATCCGGATACGAGCGTATTGGGTTAAACATCCGCTACACTGGCCTCCCCAAAACGGGGATGATGACCCCGGGGGTAAAGGCCCATATAATATAGCCACGTTGACTACCCTTCATTATATACAGAACGGTACTCCGGTTAGTAATGATTGCATCGCACTCGCCGCGATGGAGATACGAGCAACAGATCAATTAAATGGCATCCCGGATACCTTTAATATCGAAGCACAAAGTAGGCTTCATGATTGGGACGGGAGCCATTGGGATGATCATAAACCAACAAGCAACCCCGCATCATGCTTAAGATTTGTTCTAGGGGTAGGGTCAGAAGGATGTGCGACGGCGCGGCCTCTCACTGTATCCCGCATAAATGATGCTTCGTTTATTGCGTTCCACGATTGGTGTGTCCTTAACAACTTCGAGTTCTGTCAGTATATCGACTTCTCTACTACCGTCCATAGAACTATTAACCAGATCGCTGCCGTCGGGCGGGCTCGGGTCTACCCTGTTGACGGGAAGTGGACTGTAGTTATAGACAAGAAGAACGATGTTATAAGTCAGTACTTCACGCCGCGCAATACGATCAGCTTCTCTGCCTCGAAGGTCTACCCCGACGAGATTCATGCGATGAGAGTGAGATTTATCTCCCGGGTAGAAGGGTGGCAGAACTCTGAGATGATCGTCTTTGCCGACGGGTATAATGAAGATGGTTCTGGAGGAGATACTGAAGCCGTTAACTATGAGGGGATTCAGTTCGATGGGGTTACTGATCCAGATCACAACTGGAAGCTTGCCCGGTACTGGTTGAAGGTCGCCAAGTATCAAGCTGAGAACTTCACTATAGAAACTGATGTTGAGAATCTAGTCTCCCTCCCCGGGGATCGCGTCGCCTATCAAGATGAGGCGCTGCTGACGGGTATCGGTACAGCGCGGGTTGTTAGCTACATCGGGACTACCCTAACCCTGGATGACGGGTTCGAGTTTGATGATACAGAAGCGAATGACTTCTACGGGTTTACCATACGCCCGTCGGACGGTTCCGCCGGGTTTACCTTCTCGGTCGATACCCCCGCGAGCCCTAGCAGCGTGTTTAACGGGACTGCAACGGGAACTGTGGTCGAAGGAGACCTTGCCATCTTTGGCGTATTCGGCATCATTACGCAGGACTTACTGATTAAGTCGATCACCCCGGGGCAGGACTTAACTGCTGTAATGGAATGTGTGCCTTATAATGAGGCGGTCTATGATGTAGATGATGAGACCGCCCCGACGTATGACCCAGGGGTCACGCTACCGTTAACTGACCCCTGGCCGACTATCGAGCAGATACGTTCCGACGAGACTGTAATGATCCTAGATGGTAATGGGACTCCGCAGCCGACGATGGCAGTTACTATAGTCAATAATACCGCTGATGAGGAGCCTTTGGATACTTCCAAGTTACTCGGGATCGCGCTTGAGTGGCGGGTTTATATTGATGACCCAGATGCTAGTGAAGGCCCATGGTTATTACAGACGATAGCCCCCCAAGAGACTACCGGGTTTATCATTGGGGTTACAGTAGGAACTGCTTATGAAGTGCGGGTCTCTTATATATTCAACGACGGTAGTCGGAGTAACTTTCATACCATAACGCATACTGTCATCGGGAACTCAGATGTTCCTGATGAAGTTTCATCATTCACTATCCTTAACGTGGGTAGTGATAAACATTACTCCTGGGTATATGATAGTTGGGTAACAACCCCTATCGTTGGTTACGAAATACGGTATATGAGCTATGTTGAAGCCGGGGGTCTGCCGAACGCTCAGCATATGGAAGATGAGACTCAGATACTCGCGGAAGATGATACTGTTATACTCATGGAGGAGGATGCCCCGGCGATACCGGCGTGGGAAGATATGCATAAGGTATCCACCCAGGTCATCATAGGCTCCCCACACGTTAACTCAATCCCGGTAGAAGCACTAGCATCCGTGCAGAATTACCACTTCGCTATTAAGGCGGTCAATTCATCAGGCAATCTGTCCCCCGACGGACTTTATATCACTAAGGACATTGGCGTAGGAGCCCCCGCATGATTAAAGCAGATAAGCACGCACTAATGTTAATCGCCGTTGCATGGGTAGTAGCGATGATACTCATCTTCGGGGTATCGGCAGTTATGGCGGAAGGGGATCACTATGATTCTAGCCTAACGCCGTCGGTAGTCGCCACCTGTACTCACCCTACGAGCCGCACAGATGGGAGCTATCTTTCCCCCGAGGAATTAGGTAATATAGACCTGTATATCACGACTACGCCCGGGGCGGAAGGTGAACCCTATTATTCTGGCCCCGCGTGTAGCGCTCAAGTGATATTATCTGCCCTCCCGACGGGTCAGTACTACCGACATTGGAGACAGTGGGATGAAGGAGGTT
>QNDS01000354.1 GCA_003644925.1 Candidatus Fermentibacterota bacterium | reverse complement strand
ATGGCCTTGGTCGCCTCCTGTTCCTTTTCATAGGAAGATTTGACCGTTGCACCTTCTTTGAGCAATTTTGCAAGGTAGGCCCCGCTCTGGTTCTTCACTTGTCCGGATTTGAGCAGGTCTGAATAATATGCCAGAATATCCAGTACCTCAGTCTCCCTCATCTGATTCAGAAATCCATCTGCCTGCTTTTCAGAGATTCCATAGTAAACAAGCTGTTCTTTTACGGTCTGCGGTGCTTGTGGCCTTGGCTCTTCCTCCTGTGGTTCAGCATCCTTTGTTTCACGGTATTTCTGTTCGATAATGATAAATTTCAATCTCGCAATTTTACGGCCTTCCCTTATTTTTTCCAGCTTGAAAGTGAAATCACAGTTACAGTTGCCTGCCTTGTCCTTCTTCTCAAATTCCTTTTTTGCCTGATGCAAAACTCGTTTGTTAAAATCTCTGAATGCTTGGTATTGCTCTTTTTTTATTCCTAAAATTTCTTTGAGTTCTTCAATTTTAAATTCTCTATATCCTATCCCTTTATACTGCTTTAATAGCTGGTAAATCCTGATTGAATAAATGCTTTGAAATTGTGTGATAATCGCAAGACTGCATTTTGTAAACTCGCTTTTAAGGTACAATAGGTACGGTTTTAATTTGGGATCGAATGATAATGAAATGCTTCCTTGAGTGTGATTGTATCGACACGATGAAATCCATCCAATTCTTAGCCAACCGCTTGACTCTTGAATATGTAAAAGCCTACCCATTATGCGAGCTGAAATTTTCTCAATTTCTCGGTAAGCATTTGTCAAATCAATATTAAGAAGTACCGAAAAATCTTTAATACTAATATTATAATCAAAAAAATCAGCATCATCGGGATGAATCATTGAAACCATAGCCAAAATAAGCCGTTGCTCTCCAACAGTAAGGGAATAGCGGGCCTCAATCAGTCTGTTGGACTGGACGATGACAGGTTTTGTTTTGATCATAATATAATCCACTTTGAGAGCATTTTTTTCATACCATACTCAGAAGTGGACATGCTTGTCAATAGCGTCCACCTTTCACCGTAAATCCGTCCACCTTTCACCGTAAATCCGTCCACCTTTCACCGTAAATCCGTCCACCTTTCACCGTAAATCCGTCCACCTTTAGGTTTGAGACACCTTAAAAATCAGCAGGTTACATGCTCCTAAAATAGTTAAAACTATTAAAACAACAACAACACGCGCGTGCGCGTTGATCTAATTTTTGGAACAAATCAGCAACCGGAAAGCTGTTGTTCTGTTGTTGTTGTTTTTTTCTGATTCGGAAAAGGAAGCTGTCGGGAGGAACAAGAATAAGGCGTGAAGCCACGGAAAGGTGCTTTTAAGCCGTATTTTACAAGAAAAGGTAACAGGGTATGGACTTGGTGAATAAAGTGCCTCTGAGGCCGTTCTGTTCATTTCTGCCAATACAAAAAAACGGCGTTTAAAAATTCGAGAGCAATCCGGATCAGTGGCCGCCTGTCCAGCCGGACGGCTTTCTGTTTTCGTCAAACAGCGAATATGCTATAACCTCCGCCTTATCATGCGGCAATGCTCCGGCCTTGCTGATCCGAACAACATAAGGAGAAAAAACATGCCGACTCTTGACTGGATAGGCAAGAAAGCCGTGGTGAATCACCATAAAGAAGTCCCTTTTCACCTGCTTCGGTGCTACCCTGATTTATCCGTGGGCGACCCGGAAAGCGGCAATCTGCTTGTTCAGGGGGACAACCTGCTTGCCCTTCCCTATTACGCCGGACAGGTGAAGTGATCGCCCTTTTTTTACGATGATGCGCGTGGTGCATCCTGGCGGGCCGTTCGTCGTGCAAGGGCATTCTGTTTGAGATATTTTTTGTTTCAGTGTAGACTGAACTTAGTCTAGTCGTAAAATACATATCGGAGAAACAGTATGCAGCAGATAAATATTCATCAGGCAAAAACGCAGTTTTCCAAGCTGATCGCCGTTGTCGAAAAAGGAGATGAGGTGGTCATCGCCCGTTACGGTGAACCCGTGGCACGGCTTGTTCCTTTCCGAAAGCAAACCGCTCCCCGCAAGCCCGGTTCCGCCAAAGGAAAATTCACCGTTCCGCAGGAATTCTTTGAACCGTTGCCTGATGACATTATAGACGCCTTTGAACAATGAATATCCTCCTGGACACCCACGCTTTTCTGTGGTGGATTACAGATGACGCGCAACTTTCAGCGACCGCCCGAAAGCTCATGAAAGACAGCGATAACATGCTGTACTGGAGTGCCGCCAGTTCATGGGAAGTTGCCATTAAATATGCCTTGGGACGGCTCCCGCTGCCGGATGAGCCGGAACAGTTTCTTGCACAGGAGCTTGCAAAAAATCAGATAGAGTCTCTTCCCATAACAGATAAATATGCTTTTCAGGCAGGCCGACTTCCCCGTCATCACAAAGACCCGTTCGACCGAATGCTGATCGCCCAGGCCATGACGGACTCGCTGACTCTGCTGTCGTGCGATTCTTTTTTCGACCTTTATGATGTGCAGGTGATGTGGTGACCGGCCTTCGGCTCCTTTGCGACCGCATTCAGCAGCACACGGGCCGTGCGGGATTCGGCTGAAGCCGACCGAGGGGCCTTGTTATTTTATGGATAACGGGAAGTGGTATGCGGCTCGGGCCGGGGATACGGTTTGGGGGGCAGATTGTTGGGGAGGGGATTGTGGTGAAAGGGGTGGAGTAGGGGCGATCCTTGTGATCGCCCTTTTATTGAGTATGAGGGATTATTTCACATAATGGCTGTTATGCGACATTATGGCGAATTGAAATCAAGTGGATAAAAGTTATTGTTCAATACAATATAATCGTTGTTCGTTGAAACACTTTGTGCTATTGCCGTATGTCCATTTGCCGAATGGTTGCCATGCTTGGCCGTGAATGTAGCCAACTACTCCATATACTTGTTGTGTTGGATGGGTATCTACAGTCCAATTATGGCAATTATTTCTGTAGGTCATTTGGTCTGTTGGTTGTAAACCTGTACTATCTGTAAAAGTCCATGCTAATTCAACATCATCAGTTACTATGGTGCCATTTTCTGTTTCATTTATATTGTGTTGAAGCGTTCCAGAGATTAATTCTGTCCAGTTATCCGCAATTACTGTACCAGACGGCAATATATATGGAACAGAACTGTGATTAAGACGGGATTGAGTATTTTGAGTATCATCAGAAAGCCAAGCCATGTATGTTCCGGTGAGGTTGGCTTCATCTGCATGACTTTGGCAGATCGCATCGGCACCAATTAATCCATCTAAGTTTCCT
>QNDS01000353.1 GCA_003644925.1 Candidatus Fermentibacterota bacterium | reverse complement strand
TTCTCTGCTTCTGGATGCCGGAGCTACCTGGTTCCTCGCGGGCCACAGCGAACGGAGACACGTGATCGGAGAGACCGATGATATCGTCAGGAGAAAGCTGCAAGCCGGCCTTTCGAGCGGACTTCGCGGCATTCTCTGTGTTGGTGAACTCATAGAGGAGAGGGATGCCGGCAGGACGGAGGAAGTCGTAAAAAGGCAGGTCGAATACGCTCTGAGGGATCTTGAGGGTGTTTCCAATGAAAACTTTGTGATCGCGTACGAACCTGTATGGGCAATAGGCACAGGGCTCACAGCAACTCCCGATGAAGCTCAGCGGATGCACTCGCTGATAAGAGAGTGGGTTGCCGGTATATCGGGTAACGATTTCGCAGATAACACGAGGATACAGTACGGTGGAAGCGTGAAGCCTGACAATGCTGCCGAAATACTCTCCATGCCATCGATCAACGGAGCACTTGTGGGCGGGGCAAGCCTTAAGGCTGAGAGCTTCATGGATATTATAAGAGCGGTTCCGTTCCAGAAATGACAGACTGAAGATCCCGCATGAATATCGGGTTCGACGCTACAAACATCCTTGGTCATGGCGGGATAAAAACATACGCCAGGGAACTTGTGCGGGGCCTTGCGGAAGAGTACCCCGATGACAGGTTTACGCTGCTTTCAACCTTCAGCGGTTCAAAAACTAGAAAACTTGAAGAGCTTTATGATCACCTTCCGAATGTTACTGTACGCCGGGCTGTCCCTCACAGAAACATGCTTGGAGACGGGCTTTCGGGTGTTACGAAGTTTCTGAGCGGTATCCTGTGGCGGTCGGCATCCCGCAATCTGGATATAGTACACCTGACAGATCCCTATGGATCTGTGGTACTGCCCAGTAAATTCGTTGCCACAGTGCATGATATTTTCCCGATTACTCTGGATGAATTCAGGGATTCTGCGCTGAGGCGTTTTTACCTGAGCAGAACTCCTCAAATACTGAAAAACGCAAGAGCTGTTATTACGCCTTCAGCTTATGTACGCAGAAGCCTGCAGGAATACTATCCCGAATCGGGCTGTCCCGTCACTGCTGTACCCGAGGCTGCATCAGGTGAATTCCATCCCCGATGCAGGGACAGGGAAATACTTGAGCGCTACGGTCTTTACGAAAAACCGTACTTCATATTCGTAGGAAGGGTGGATCCGAGGAAGAACATTCCCCGGCTTATCGAGGCTTACATGCAGCTTCCCCCGCGGATCAGATCGGGCAACCTTCTCGCGCTTGTTCTTTCGGGTCGCCCCCCGGATTTAGAGGAGTTCAGAAACCGTTACGGCAACCTCCTGAGCGGGAACGGGATTATATACATCAGGGATGTACCCCAGAAAGACCTTTATTACCTTTACTCCTCTGCTCTTGCATTCGTATTTCCAACCCTGGATGAGGGTTTCGGACTGCCGGTTCTAGAAGCCATGCAGAGCGGCTGTCCGGTTATAGCTTCTGATCTGTCCTGCGTACCGGAAATCGCGGGTAAGGCGGCAATTCTTGTCGATCCCCGAAGCACAGCCGCACTCATGAATTCGATGGGGCTTCTGGCTGAATCACTGGTTGAGAGGGAGGAATACATGAGAAAGGGGCTGGAACGGGCTTCATGTTTCTCCTGGGCAAGGGCGGCAAACGAGACTATGGAAGTGTACAGGTCGGTCACTTCGTGAAACTGCATGGCAGACCTGCCCCCTTTCTTGAGTGGCGATGCCCCACTCTTGCCAGACCTTTTCTGAGGCTTGGTATAACCCTGGCGGGATTTCTCCTCTGGGGGATCACTCAGGGATTTCTTTCCGATGTTTTCGGCCTGGAAGATTCCAGTATTCCGAGCTGGGCACTACTGAGTTTTATCGCATTGATCGTATTGATTCCCCTCTGGAGACTGGTGCCCCGGGTTGCCGGATGGTTTGGAAGGAAGAACGGCAGGATAGCGGTTGCATCTTCTGCGGTTCTATTCATTCCCTTCACTGTCATCGCCGTTCGCTCCGGTCTTCTATTCGTCGGGTTCTCTTCGGAGTGGTTTCTGTTTGCAGGGGCGCTGCTGCTGCTCGCTGCGTCGGAAGAGATTATCTGCAGGGGTTTCATGATGGATACTCTCGGTTTCAGAAAGAGCAGGCTCACAGGACTGTTGCTCTCTTCGCTGGCATTTGCCATGCTGCACCTGGGGAACAGCCATGCCGCCTTTGCAGGTATTGCGAACATTTTCCTGGCTGGAGTCCTGTTCGGTTTCCTGAGGCTGGTAACGGACGGGCTGCTGTACCCGATACTGGTGCACTGGATATGGAACCTTGCAACCGGGATGATATTCGGATGGAACGTAAGCGGCCACACGCTTCTGCCTACTGTTTTCAGGACTGCAGGTCACCCGCCATGGGGAGCTTTCGGACCGGAGGAATCCATTCTCATGACGATAGGCACGCTCGGAGCAATCGCTGTACTGGTAAAGAAGCTGTATCTGTCTGAAAATAAGGTACTGCCACCTGTCACGGAGCCTTCTGAATAAACACCCGATTCAGCAGGTCATTATTTCTGTCAGATCTTGGATATCTCGTTGCTGAACCTGCCGGAGATCTCCGGGCACACGGCGCAGTTGCCAGTGAATACACCCTCCCTGATCCTGTTCCGCAATTCCTGATATGCCGGACCTTCCCATATTTCATTGAAACTCTGGCTGTTCAGATTGCCCAGAGGTTCCGCTGTATCCCAGTGTGGACACGGATTGATTCTTCCATCGGGATCTATGTAAACCCAGTTTTTGAGATACTGACAGGAAGCCTCTCCATCGGTATCCGGGATGGATGGCGGATTGAAGATCAATCCAAGATCTGCCGCTGCATTCGATGCAAGTCTGATCTGCTCCGATACTGCAGGAGAAGCCGGGTCAATGGTTTCCCCTGTCAGGTCAAGCCCTTCGTACGGCACAAGGGGTACAGCGCCGACAGATACAGCTCCAACAGAGTGCGCAAGCCTGACTATATCAGGCAGCTCCATGAAGTTCTTTCTCTGCAGAGTGACACTGAAAGAAAGCATGGGAAATTTCATGCCTCTTCTATCCCGCTGTGATACAAGCGCCTTCATGTTCTCCGTTATCAGGTTCAGATCAGCACCGCCTCTTATCTCTGCATGGGTTTGCGGGGTGGCTCCATCTATAGAGACGAAGAGAGAGGTAGGGGGGGCATCAAGGATGATGGATATATTTTCCGAAGAGAGTAGAATGCCGTTGGTAACAACATCTCTGACTGGGACATCAGCCCGGTAGAGGCGTTCAAGGTATATGCGGAAATCCGGG
>QNDS01000352.1 GCA_003644925.1 Candidatus Fermentibacterota bacterium | reverse complement strand
GAAGCCGAGGATGGACATGAAGCTCTTAGTATGATCAAAGAAGTAAAGCCCGATGTGGTGATAATGGATATTAAGATGCCGAAAATGTCCGGTATCGAAGCATCGATCCTCATTCAGAAGCATTTTCCCACACCTATTGTGATTCTGAGTGCCTACGAGACGGAGGATCTTGTAAAAGAAGCGTCTGAAGCGGGGGTGGGAGCTTACGTTGTGAAACCTCCTCAGCCTGCTGAGCTTTTCAGAGCGATTGAGATAGCCTGCGGCAGATTCGATGATCTGCAGGAGCTCAGTGATGTTCGCAGGAAGTACGAACAGGCTATGAAAACAATTGAGAATCTTTCAAAACTGCTGCCTGTATGTCCTGGGTGCGGTGAGGAAAAACGTGATGAGGATTACGCAAGGATGCTGAATATGTACCTCTCCAGCATACCAGTTGAGGAGATCGGAAGATATCTGTGTTCCCGCTGCAGAAGCAGGACAGATAAATAGAAATTAATCAACTCTTCTGGGACTCCGGGCCTGAACTCTCACGGTTGACCCCACGCTGAGCCAATCGTAGCTCCATCTGGCTGTAATCTCTCCAAGTCTTATGCAGCCATGTGATCTTCGGGTGCCCAGAAAATTCGTACCTGATAGAAAAGTCTGATGAAGACCTATCTGGCCTGATGGGTGAATACAGAGCCAGTAAGGCATCCTGACGCCGTAGGAGCTTGATACCGGAGCCCGTCTTCTGTAGAGAACCTCGAAGGTTCCAGTTGGGGTATTGTACCCGGCTCTTCCTGTGGAAACCAGAGCCAGGTTTGCTTCTCTGCCGTTCTCCAGAAAGATGATGGTCTGACAGTCAATGAGAATGACCGCTTCTCTGGGGGGAGTGTCCCCCTGGCCATCCGCTGGAGCAAGGGATGCGCTCCAGGATACGGCAAGTACCCCAAGGAAGATGCGGACAAGTTCTGTCAGACAAATCAAATGCGTTACCTCCAGAGCACTGTAAACTGAATACTGAGAGATACAATGTCAATATTGACTTTCAGAGCATAAAAGACCAGATTTCATAATTACTGATCTTATTATTTTTGAGTACTTATTAATCATGAACGGAGGGTCAAACATGACTGGATGGAATCTCAGCCGAAAGATTGTTCTTACCATCATATCGATATCTGCTTTGCTTGCAGCCTGCAGCTCACCTGTTGTAACAGGCATGAAGGTACATATGCAGAACCAGGAGTACGATGATATCATACATCTCGCCGACAGCGTCATCGCTCAGGGAGATTCGCTGAACGCGGAGATCTGGTTCTGGAGGGGCAGAGCTCTTACCGAAAAATCACAGTGGTCCGAAGCTGCCGTATCATTCATGAAGGCTTACGAACTCGATATAAACGGAGAACTGACTTTAAATGAATACTGGTTCGTCTTCTTTAACAGCGCTGCTAATACCATGAGCGATGGTGATATCGGTTCCGCAATTGAAATGCTCAGCAGTGGTATTCAGGTCGCCCCGGGGAGACCTGATTTTGAGCTTATGCTGGGCGATTTCGAGCTGAGTATCAACAGTGATCTTCCTGCAGCCCTTGAAAACTATAGGAGTGCTTCGCAGAAAGCGGAAGCATTAATGGCTGACGTTCAGGCTATGCTGGATGATACGGATGATCCATACATGCTGGATTACTACTCACAGAATCTGGCGCAGGCCAGAAACCTCTTCATTCAGGCTCTCTACAACTCTGGAAGCGTTCTTACCATGATAGCCCTTGACGCTACCGAGGAAGAAATGCCGGAGTACATCCAGCAGGCAAAAGATACTTACGCCAAGGCACTTCTGGCCGATCCCACGAATATTGATATGCTTGATGCTCTTGCCGGAGCATACATGCTCGAAGCCGATTATGCTTCCGCGATCGCTATTTACGACGAAGCATTCGCCAATATCGAGCTGGGACTTGCAGAAGGCTGGCTCGAGCCTGAAGAAGCCAACGGGATCATGGCCAATATGCTGATATCCAAGGGATACGCATACATTGAAATGGAAGAATATCCTCAGGCAATATCTGAACTTAACAGCGCTCATGAGCTTATCGGAAACGATTTCGTAATTCTTTCAACCCTTGCCCATGCTAATTTCGTAATGGAGAATTACGACGAGTCTCTCTCGGTTCTTGATTCCGTAATTATGATCGAAGGCCTGACTCCCGATCAACTCTCTAACGCATACTATACAAGATACGCTTGTTTCAACCGGAAGGAACTGGATTCCGAAGCCGCCGAGGCTCTCGAAACAGCTCTTGATTTCGACCCTGACAACGCCAATTACTGGCGTTACCTTGCCAGCACCTACAGCCGTCTCGGCCGCAGAAATGATGCTATCAACGCTATGCAGAACGCGGAGGATCTGGATTCCCAGGACGACTGACAAAAGGACATGATAGAAGAAAGGGGAGCGGCAATTGCCGCTCCCCTTTCACTTTACAGTATGGTGCTTACCCGGGGATAATGAGATTAATAAGAAGCTGATTCTTCTGCACCGAATCACCCGCAGAGACGTGTATCTTACCGATCAGTCCCGCATTGCTTGAACAGACCTCATTGTGCATTTTCATTGCATCAAGAAGAAGAAGAACAGCGCCAGCTTCAATACTGTCACCCTCGGAAACCTTGATCTCGACTATTGTTCCGGGGATGAACGCCTTTACCTCTGATGGATCCACAGGACCCTCAAATGGCTTTCTGCAGTGCTCTGGAACCTCTGTGAGATACTCGGTATCATCTATGATAAGCTTATCCAGTTCTTTGTCCATAATGTCCGCCTTTACAGTGGAATATTTCCGTGGCGAGGTCCTCTTCTGGACTGCCCGGTTCTGGAAAGCACCTTTATCAGCGTTTCCCTGGTCATGCTGGATCTGATTATAGTGTCAATATATCCTTTTTTCGCAGCTACATAGGGATTGGCGAATATGTCTTCGTACTCTTTGATCATATCCTGTCTGTAAACTTCTGGATCCTCAGCTGCCGCTATTTCCTTTCTGAATATGATGTTGGCGGCTCCTTCAGCTCCCATTACAGCGATCTCTCCGCAGGGCCATGACGCGACGAATGTTGCTCCGAGGTGCCTGCTGCACATGGCTATGTAGGCTCCACCGTAAGCTTTTCTCATTATAACCGTCATCTTGGGGACAGTGGCCTCGCTGTAAGCGTACAGTATCTTCGCTCCATGCCTGATGACACCGGCATGTTCCTGATCCGCTCCCGGAAGATATCCGGGGGTATCCACCAATGTCAGCAGCGGAATATTGAAGCAATCACAGAATCT
>QNDS01000351.1 GCA_003644925.1 Candidatus Fermentibacterota bacterium | reverse complement strand
TCAGATGATTTAGCATGGTCGAATGTGTATATCATACTCGAATGCGGTTCTACGATGCCGGATTTATCAAACATCCCCACTGAACGAGTTAAGAGAATCTCTGAGCTCACAAGTAACGCATATTCTGAACTGAACGCCATGAAAGACAGACGAGTCCTGTCAGTTGATATACCTTCATTCGGAAAAGATCTCCTTACCGATCCTCGAATACTCGATCGGTTGCGAATGTACTGGAGCGCTGCTTCTCTAAAAATGAGTGATTACAGTAGAATGAAAACAATCAGTGATATCCTGATGAATTATGATTCTATCACTATCAGGAGTGGCCAGTATAACGAGCTTGATGTAAGATATGACAGAAATAGCTATGCTCTTAATGCAGGGCCATTTACTAAAACCATATTTACAAATATCGTCTATTATATACCTTCTGGTGAAGTCTCCTTTTTGCCCATGGAGAAAGGGATAAATGGAAACATTTATGGTGAAATATGCTGTGGTATCTCAGGCCGTATATCGGGTATAAGACTAAGGATAGAAAACAACATAGTTGTTGACGCAAAGGCTGACGAAGGTCAAGAGCATCTGAATTCAATGCTTGAGAGCCATGGTATTCAGGGAAGAACAGTCAGTCAGATCAGTTTCGGTCTGAACAGCGAGATGAAAAGTGCGGAACTTTTGCCTGAAATTGCAAGTAAGCTATATGGAAGCATAAATATTACATTTGGAAACAATATTATGCTTGGAGGCAACATTACTGACCCACAGGCATGGTCTGTAATTTCTGTATCTCCCGATGTCTTCTCTGGGAAAGAACTGATTCTCAGCAATAATGAATATCATTGTAAATAACTGTGTGCTTCATCTATTGCATCGTTGAGCATCTCGGTGCCTTCAAGAACAAACCTTCCACCCTTGATGATGAACACCTCCATGCCGCCGGGGCGTACAACACTGATAGAGTTAAGTGAGCTGTATGGAAGGATTACATCCGTATGCCTGTTGGTATAAGCCAGCGAAGGGTCTTCTTTCCGCTGGATGGTCTTTTCATTGTCAACGGCTATCATGGTCTTCCCGGTTAAAGGGCTGGGTTTCTGAGAGTCTTCCGACCATGAGTAACAGGTATCCCCAACAGCAAAGTGAGGACCCATCTTCTCCAGAATAAGGACGGGGAGTAAATCTAAAATATTATGCTTCAGAGCCATGGCATAAACAACTGTGTTAGTTCCTATTGCAAATTCACCCAGAGGAAGGGTTTTGTGGGGAAAGAAAAGATTCTCTTTGATATAGTCTTTCCCGCGCTGAGGATCATCAAAGTTGGTGCTCGACCAGTCAGAAACATATCCATCCTTGAATTCGAGACGGATGTTATCGTACCTCAGACCATTCAGGAAAGACTCTTCCACATGCAGGAGACCATTAGTTCCTTTGAGCATTGGAGATGTAAAGACTTCTCCCAGCGGAACGTTAACTGAAGCAAGACAGTTCTCGAAGATTGTCTGTTTCACCGGATCTTCAATCGGACACAATGCCACTTTCAGATCTGTCTCGTTACTGCCGCTGCCAAGAACATGTGCGTACTCCGCCCCATCCATAGCATCAATGATTGCCTGCTGAATCGGTCTGTATGTTTTGTTTGAAAGGGTATTCAGCCTTACGATATCCTTGAATATCTCCCCAAATTCACCCTCTATTTCCGGTGAAGGGAAAGCGATAATTTCGAAACTGATCTCGTCTCCTGGCATGTACTCATCGGCTATTACCTGCATGCCCTGCATCAGCTTGTTGAACTGGGCTGAAGCTTCTTCATCTGCTTTGCAGGCTTCAGGCTTCAGAACGGGACTGAATGGAGGTTCTCCGAAAACCCTGAGATATACCTGACCGGAATACTTGTGGAGTACATCTGCCATTCCATTGAACACTTCCCTGTTAACTGCGATTTCCTTATCAACTATCTCTTCTGAAATACTGAGAGCGTAGTCGAAACGATGATCGTACGCCGCCTGTCTGTTGAATTTTGTTCCTTGAACATGTGTGACAAACATCTTCAGGCCATATCTTTCAAATCCGGCTAGAAGCCCAGGAACGATTCTTTCGTAACCTGCCTGCATGATCAGAGCAACAGAGTTCTTGATGGTATAATCCATTCCGGACTCTTTGAAACCTTCAATGTATGCATCAACCATAGTATCAACGATAAGCTTAATGTCATCTTCAGGAAGAGAATTAATAAAGGAAGCGGTTTTGAAGTTGTTCTCCGTTATTCTAACTCCGTATCTGTACAGATATGAAAGATCATCAGGAGTGACAGCAAGAGCCAGATCCGTATAGAAACTGCATCCCGGATCAAAGGTCCAGCGGTACATAATCTCCACCAGATCCAACCGGACCTCAGACCATCTTTCGCTCATCAGCACAGCAAAGCCACTCTGGCCGGCAAATCCTGCTTCAAGCCAGTGATCAATCATCTGTTCGATTACCAGGGCATTCCCTCTAAATGCCGCTCTGACAAGAAGGAGATTTTTGTAATAGAAAACAGAAACAAATCTGCCAAGTTCTTCTCCAAATACTGTTGCGGCTTTTGTCGGATTCGCCAGTCCTCTTTCGTATGCATTCTCAAGAAGGGGAGCATAGGCTTCCACATTAAGTTCCTGAAGTCTATCGGGACTTGCGTTACCCTTCAGCTCATTCAGAATGGCAGAGGTAAATAGAAGTCTCTCTCCTGTTTCCCGAAGAAATATATCGAAGGGACTTTGAGTTCCAAGCCCAGCAAGGGCTTTTCTGATTTCGGACTCTTTATACATCATTGCTGTTCAGCTCTGACAAGCGTTAGGGAGAACCTTGCAGTGACATTATCTCCATCGCACCTGAGGCTGCCAGTAACGGTACCTTTTGCCAGGGCATCGATGATATCGGTGGCCAGATGACCGCAGGGTCCTTCGAGCAGCGATTCGAAAGTGAAATAGATAGGGTTCCCGCGCGAATCAGTTGTATCGAATCCTATGGAGGGTCTTTCTCCATATTCATTCAGTAATTGACTTCTAATACTCAGCATGCTCCGAGCTCCTGTAAGGCAGAGATAGCCGTTTTCATCAGTAGTAAAATATGGATTCTCAGCCAGACCAAGCTCTTCGTATTCAGTACCTGAAAGTTCTATCGCTATCACGGGAGGTTCTGGAGCCAGTTGCCGCTCAAGGAAGGCTGTCATTGACCTGGAATCCAGAATCATAGGCTCCGTGGGGTACACAACGCAGCGGTATTCGCCATCTGTGAATGCACTTACTCTACCACGAAGTGTAAGCGTTAAATCTTCT
>QNDS01000350.1 GCA_003644925.1 Candidatus Fermentibacterota bacterium | reverse complement strand
AGATGCGTCGAGTGGTTTCTTCAGTAATCCCACCAATCTTGAGGCATTTGCTCATGTTCCGGGAATCGCAGTCACCATAGGAACACTGATAGTACTAGGCGGCATTGGTTTCATGATACTCACGACACTCGGAGCCCATATGATGCACAGAATGAAAAGCGGAACCAGTAAGCGGATGTCGGTTCAGGTCAAGCTGGTACTATGGGTCACCGGCATACTGATTGTCGGCGGCATGGCGCTATTTCTTATCCTGGAATGGGATAATACTCTTCAAGGGATGTCATTATCCCAGAAGATTGCCAACGCATATCTAGGATCTGTAACTCCCAGAACAGCGGGATTCAATACTGTGCCTACATCATTCATAACTCCAGCCATGTTATGGTTCTTTGTGGCTCTTATGTTCATAGGCGCATCACCCGGCGGAACAGGAGGAGGCGTCAAGACAAGTACTGTAGGTGTGCTGTTCATGAGTGTCATATCGCTGGTAAGGAATAAACCCTCAACTGAAATCTGGAAGCGGAGAATTCCTTCCCATGATATAAAAAGGACGGCAGCGCTACTTTTTCTGGGATGTGTGGCGTTCAGCATCTCGGCTGGATTACTTATCATCACGGAGCAGAATACATCTTCTGAGTACGGTGCTTTTGATTACATCTTTGAAGCTATGAGCGCCTTCGGTACGGTTGGCCTGTCCACAGGCCCAACTGCTGATTTGACCTGGATGGGAAAGGTAATAATCATATTAACAATGTTCGTCGGCCGGATAGGTCCTGCGGCACTGGCAGCCGCTACCGGAAGAAGGAATGTTATGCGTTACAGATATCCTGAAACACGTATCACTATAGGATAGAGCGGAGAAGAACTGTTTTGAAGTCACAGAAATTTGCGGTTATCGGTCTTGGCTCTTTCGGATTCAGCCTTGCGACCAAACTTGAGGATCTCGGCGCTGAAGTGCTGGCTATCGACAGAAGTGAACGGATAATACAGGAAATCAGCAATTCCGTGTCTGCGGCAGTGGCATTCGACTGTACCGATGAGAACATGCTTGAAGCACACGGTCTGGCTAATATGGATCTTGTGATTGTTGCAATAGGTGAGGATTTCGGCTCAAATGTTCTGGTCACTAAAATCCTGAAGGATATGGGGCTTAAGGTTCACAGCCGTGCTACAAGCAACAGAGAAGCACGCATTCTTAAAGCAGTGGGAGCCGATTTCATATACACACCAGAACAGACACAGGGCGTAACCGAAGCACGCCGTCTGACGCTTCAGGGCGTTGAATCATATCTTCCTCTTTCAGGAGGAATAGTATTCGCCCACGTAGAAGTTAAGGAAGCAATGGTAGGTAGAATGCTCCGGGATCTGGATATCAGAAAGATTTTCGGTCTGAACATTGCCTATATCGGTCGAATGACTGAGGATGGAAGAAAATACAGGATCCCGAGACCCGATGATGTCTTCAGGCAGGACGATCATATTTTCATAATGGGAACTCAGGAAGACATCAAACAGTATCTCCAGAGTTAAACTGCACTTACATTATTTCTTGCCCATCAAATCGCTGAAACCTGCTGAATTAAGAGCATGCCTTTGATCCACATTAACATCTTTGAACATATCAAGGCATTTTTCAGGTTCACTGTGCTCCGCTGAAATGGATTTAATCAGAAGGATCAGTACATCCGGAAGCCGCTGAGGGTCTTCAAATGAGCCCTTCTGCTGCAATCCTTCATCGGGAATGAAAATCAGATTCTCAAGTATGTGCTTTTCCTGACGCAGCATTCCGAAAACGTTGACTGACTTCATGAAGCAATCGGACCACACGTTAAGAAGAAGCATGTACCACTGGTTAAAAGCGCTAAGAAGAAGCGATATCTCATCAAGTCCCACTCCGGACAGGGAAGTTGTTAACCCAGGATAGAAGTATCCGATCCCTCCCTTCCCAGCCTCGTATTCAAGGTACTCCCGCACTTCCGAGCCATCAAGGATCCTCTCGGGCATCCAGGCTGTATCGGCTTTGCCATCAACTATCGGAATCAAGGTAGTCTTGTTATCCTTAACCACCCTTATCAGTCCCGATTTATCCTTGTTTACAAGTTTCTCATACAACTCCATTATCTGTCCCTTGGTCCCATTCAGTTTCCTTAGAACAGGTTCTTCTGTCCAGCATCTGATGAGGTATCTCAGTGCATTGTCTTCCAGGAAGTAATAGGACATCAGGAGTTCAGTGATATCATTCTCAAGCCAGTTGAGAAAATCATTCAATCCCTTAACATTACGTCCGATAAACTTGTAGGGTGTTCCATTCCTGATTGCATGGAAAGCAACAGGACCATTTTCGTTATCGATCCTCCAGTAACCATCACGGTGAAGCTCACGACTGGAAAGCGCTCCCCTGGCAAGTTCACGAAGATTAATATAGCGTACGGAAATGTTTTCCAGATATATGCTGGAGAACGGCAATACCTCTGTAAAAAGAATGTCTTTCACCTTATTAGCCTCGCTACCCTCTCGAATTTTGGAAAGCTATGCCCCGGAACCCATGACCAATATGTAACTAGTGCCTCACCCTTTATCAGATCAACATGAAGCGGCCCCCAGACCCTGCTGTCGCTTGAGTGATCGCGGTTGTCTCCCATCATGAATACGTGATCTTCTGGAACAACGTAAGCCAGATGATTATCCTCAGTCATAATGCAGTTATTCCTGATTTCCCAGTAGGCAAGATCCTGAATTCTTCCGTACAGTTCCTCAAGACAGTCCGGCCATGCAATGTCCAGGAGACTTGGCTCAAATTCATCCTGGTAACATAGCGCCCAGTCTGATGAGGGTTCCCCGTTCACATACAATGTATCATTGCTTACCCGGACAGTGTCACCCGAAACTGCGACCATCCGTTTAACAAAGTCTTTCTGCATACCTGCAGGATATTTGAATATTAATATCTCTCCAACTACAGGTTCAGTGGTTGCGGGCATCAGCAAACCGTACTCATCCCCCCTGAAATTGTGTAGAAGAGGTCTCATTCTGTCTGTCCAGGGTATCTGCTGACCTTCCTCCACCTTCAATACAAGAAGATGATCTCCGACAAGCATTGTCCCCTCCATACTGGGTGTTGGTATTCTGAATGCTTCAATTACGTACGGACGGAGAAAACCGAAAAAAATGATCAGTGCCAGAGATAGCTGTAATATCCAGTCCTTGATTTTACTTACTTTCAAGATACCTCCAGTTTATTTCAAGATGGCAACCCAATGAATTGCACGGACTGACTACCAATGTCAACGGTTGAAAGAAACCGGGAACCGGTTCTT
>QNDS01000349.1 GCA_003644925.1 Candidatus Fermentibacterota bacterium | reverse complement strand
CCCGTCCCGGATAGGCATGATTGATATTTCGGAGTCTGGCTTGCTGTCTTTCTCATCAGGTTTTACACAGAACGTTCCGATGACTTCCTCAATTGCTCCGTGCAGCGGTAACTGTCCGCACTCAATTATCTCCTTGAATTTGGCGTAGTGGTTTTGCACTCCACGGTACGCAAACGCCAAGTTACTTTGGTCTAGGAACGAAAATTCTTCATCGTCCACCGTCACTTCAATTATGAGTTTCATATCATTTCCTTCCGTTACTGTTGAGGTAACAAGCTGTTAGATTTCTAATCCCTGTTACATGCCACTTGCTGTAATCCCGTCTTTCTCCAGCCAGCCACGCGCTCTCTGTCTAAGTACGGGGGCGATTTGACAAATACGTGTTTCGCTTACCCCCACAAGGTCACCGATAGCACGCATCTTCCATCCGTCCCTAAACCGTAGTCGAAATATAGTCTTCTCCCTGTCTGTAAAGCCGCGTGTAGCTCTGTGCAACAACTCCGCAGCAATAATGGCTTCCTCCGGCATCTTAACCCGTGTATCTTCGAGTTGAAGGAACTCCTCCACTCCGTCAACTTCGCGAGTAAGCGAAACATGATATGGCAACTTATGCGCTAACTTCGACCCGTTTTGCGTTCGCAGTGCATCGAACAACCGATAACGCACGATCTGATATACATAAGTTGTAAGCTGCATCCCCCTCGCTGGCGTATACTTCTGCACAGCTTTCCACGCTTCTGCTAACGCTGTACTCTCCGCTACGTCTCCGTCGAGTCCTGTTTTGTAGGCAAAGGAAGCTGCCCATTTCCGCAACTTTTTAACGTTGGCACTGACCCACCGCTCCGCCGCCAATTTACCAGAGTCTTGTTGTTGTTCTTCTGCTGGTGAATCCAACTGTAAAGTGCGCTCTTTTTGGCCTTCAATATGCTGGCTAATCTGGTCACTGATAAGTCCGTTCGATCCGCAATGTCGAGAAGCTGCCATCTCACCTCGTCTGACAGCCGTTTCCACACCAATGGATACCCTATAATCTTCTCCAGCCGAGACTTTACAAATGTGTCCGGTAGCCCGCGCTGAATCTCTACAAAAGGGTCACGCTCCGCCTCTTGCACTTCCACCCCCTTTTGTGTCTCAACTTCTTTTTGTGGCTCCTGCTCTGGTAAGCGTATCGGTTCCTGTGCTGGTGTACTTGCAATTACAGCTTGCAACTCATCTGCGACATGCGCCCAAGACGCCTGCTCCACCGGGCGATCCGCATACGCATCCCTCAGTCTCTCCACATACTTCAATATCCGTTTTATTGATTCCATCCCCTGTCCGTCCCCACTGTTTAAGTAATTCGTCACGTACAAGTTTGTAGTATCTGCCACAATGCACCCTCAAAGGTAACAGGCTGTTAGATTTCCTGTTGCGTATCCAGTCTTACAGCATTCATAACCGCTGATACGGTGTCAATAACCTTTGTCCCAATAGCCGTCGTTTCTTTCAGTCGCATACAAGCCGCTTCCGCTGCTTTACACTGGGGCAATCGTAGCAGGTGTCCAGAAGTCCCTTCCTCTGCAACCCAACTCAAATGACCCAAAAACACCCCGCAATGGCTATCCGAATACTGATTGCATCCGTCGCAATACTCTGGATGACACGCTGTTACTGTTACAATAATGTCCATAAGAATTCTCCAAGGATGCCAAGTCGTTAAGCTGTTTTCACTTCCGCGATGCCAGACTCATGTGACACCGTGATTGTTCGTTCAGCGGCAGGCTTCAACTTCGGATCGTGCGTTATCAGCATGACCGGCACGTCCTCACTCAATTCCTGTAGCAGTTCCCCGATAGTCTCCACCCCTGACGCATCCAGCCCGTCAAAGATTTCATCTGCGAACAACTGACTGAACGGTGAACCTGACCGCTGTGCAACCACGTTTCGGAATGCCAGCAGTAATGCCAAGTCGAGGCGTTTCTTCTGTCCCTTACTCGCGCCTGCATACGTATCAGTGCAATATGGGATAATGGCTTCGATGCTGATCTTCTCGCGCACTTCTGCCTTCTTGGACTTCAACCGGGTAGTTGAACTCAACATGATCTTCGTACCGGCTCCGAGCAACTTCACTGCGTACTGTGTCGCTTGCTTATTAATAGCAGGGATGATGCTTTCCATCAAGAACGACTTGATTCCACGGTTGCCGAATCCGTCCCGCCAGAATGTTAGAATCTGCAAGCGTTTCTTTGCATCCTTTGTGGACTCGATCAAGTCTTTGCGTTCTTCTGCCAATTCTTCTATCTTTTCGCGGATCACCTTTTCCTGATTCCCATGCTGCCTGACAACCTTCTCATTCGCTTCAACCCGGACTTTTAAGTTAGTCATCTCGTTTGCAATCCCAATCACTTCGGACTCCAACTCCTGTGCCTTCTCATCAGCCCTGTCAGTTGCCTTAGTAGACGGTGGCGATGGTTCGACAAGCACCGACAGTTCCGTCTCCGTGATTTCAATATCCATCGTGGACGTATTGACTTTTGCGTTGAAATCCTTGAGTGCTTTTTCAAGTTTCCTCATCTCGCCGCCACCACTCTTTTTCGTCACGGCTTGCTTGCACGTAGGACACTCACCTGCCTCGATTAACGCACGAGCGTCCCCAAGCTGCTTCTGATACGTCCGTACGTTCGCACGGTGTCCAGCCAAGGTCTCTTGGAATGCGCGTATCCGTTTTTCGACGCCGTACTTGGCGTTTGCATGGTCATCGTACTCTTCGTCGTATGCATCATACTGCTCGTCGTATAACGCTCTGACACGTGTTGCGCTTGTAGCCGCCTGCTTGCGTTTCTTTTCCGTTGTATCGCGTTTCTTCTTTAGCGAAGCAAGCTGTTTCTTTCCCTGCTTCACCTGTTCCTTGGCTTCCTCGATGCTGTCAACGTCAGACAACTCTTCGAGCGTATTATTATAGTCATCAATTCGACGCTGGAGCGTGGCAACTTTATGCTCTGTGAACACGCTCTTATCCGTAAGCCCCTTCATCTCTGTCTTGACCTGAACTTCCGCCTCACTGTATGCTGCCAGTCCAAGAAATGTCTCGAACAGTTTCTTGCGCTCGGTGTCGGTAGCACCGAAGAACGAACGTACGTCCTCACGCGCCCCGAATGCGACAGAGTTACAAAACGCTTGGAAGTCCATGCCGAGTATTTCTTCGATCATCTTGTCCGATTCGACGTTCGTTCCACGTGAGACGTCTGACCACTCGCCTTTCTTCTTTCCGCGCCTTTCCACCTGCACGTCGTTGGAGTGCTGGCGGTGCTTGCGGTAACGGGTGATACGGAATGACTG
>QNDS01000348.1 GCA_003644925.1 Candidatus Fermentibacterota bacterium | reverse complement strand
CGTCCGCCAACAGATTCTCAGACGCTTCCTCGAGATCAAGACCCTGCTGCCGCTCGACGAGAACAAGCCTTCTGCATGTACTACCTGCGGCGAGCCGTCGCAAGACAAGACTTGTGCCGCGTGCAGGCTGCGAGCGGCCTTGTAGACGACACATGATTCTTGCAATGGGTTTCATACCCTGTCCTTCAGGGCTTGCACGACCAGAAATCTCGCATCGATAGGCGAGATTTCTGATTTGTTTTCTCATCCCAGAAAACAACAATTCGCAAACAACAATTCTAATCATAGAGATTCCTACCCAACAATATTTTTAAACGACTTTTTACAGAAGGGACTGTAGCGATGTCAGTCAACGAATTTTTACGGAGTTTCAAGGACAAGAATGTCGATATCTATTGCGGCGGCAAGGATTGGTTCTACGGTACAGTCAAGGATATAGTCGACGGTGTCGTCACCCTGACCGCTCCCGAAGGGATTGTTCACGTTAATATCGAGCGGATATTGAGTGTTAGCCCGCGCGCAGCCGAGAGCTGAGCGAAATCAATATACATTCTCGACTATTCTCCTTCATGGTAGAAGGTAAGGCATACCTGTCAGTAGTTATCGAAGGATACGGAGAAGAGCTCAGCGTATGCTTCACGAACCTTTTATAAGCATCATTCTCTTCTCACAGACCATGAACTACCCCTTGAAGGCAGACCTGGTATTCCCTAATGGGAATGAGAAGGAGCTGGCGCTCGAACTGAAGGCGCTCGGCTTCACAGAGGCCGTATTCTGCTATGGAGAGAAGGTGAAGGCCGATAAAGCAGTCATAGAGGCGCGACAGGAGCTCCAGAAAGCCCTGAAACTCACTATCAGGACCGCAATCCTACTCTCAGACCGCAAAGGCATCGCCAAGGCGCGAAACAGGGCAGATCTGCTCATCAGCCCCCCCACTAGGGAGTTCTTCGAGGATAAGCGCGTCGACGCCATCCTCGGGCCCGGACTGGAGCAGCGCAAGGACAGCCCACACTTCAGGCGATCATTGACGCAGGTCGAGGCCAACCTGGCCAAGGCGCAGAAGAAGACCGTCCTCTATAGCCTGACAGACCTGCAAGCAGCCAAGCGCAAGCCTGAACTGCTCGGCCGCTGGGCGCAAGACACCATAATCCTACGCAAGAAAGGGGCGCGATTCAGGCTTGTCAGTGCAGCCAAGGATGTGCTGGGGCTGCGCGGCAGGAAAGACCTGGAGCTGTTCTGGGAAGCTTTAAGGTAATCCGCACTCTTCTTCTACCCACAACCTTTATAACCAGCTTTCTCTCGAGAAACCGTATGCGAGAGCCTATCTGCGCAGGAACCTACTACACAAGGCCTGAGAGTGTGCTGCGCGAGGAGATTAAGGCGGCCTTCCATCACGACCGTGGGCCGGGGGCGCTGCCGACCGAGAAGCGGGACGGAAGGATCAAAGCGGTCATCGTGCCCAATAGCCCTTATGCCCACTCTGCGCCCTGCGCCGCATGGGCTTATAAGGCGATTGCTGAGACGCCGCTGCCGAATCTCTACATCTTATTGAGCGCCAATCATCACTCTATCAAGTCAGGGGTCACGGCAGAGACATTCCAGACGCTTATGGGAGAGGTCAGGGTCGACCAGGCCTTTGCGCGGGTTCTCGTCGAGAAAGGGACGATCAGCTATGATACTGAGATCCATACTCGAGATCATGGCATCGAGGTCCAGTTGCCATTCCTCCAGTTCGTCAAGTCCAAGGAGCTCGAGAAGATAAAGATCCTGCCGATGCTGATTAGCTCGGATATCGACATGAAGAGACTGGCGCTCGACCTGAAAGAGACGCTGGTAGAACAGAACAAGAAGGCGGTCTTCATCGTCAGCAGCGACTTCCTGAAGCACGGGCCGATGTTCCACTACGTCCGATTCCTCGACGACGTCCAGAAGAACATCTATGAGTTCGACAGCAAAGTGATCGATATGATCAAGGCACAGGACGGCGACGGCTTCTTCAGCTTCGTCGACAAGAACTTCGCGCCCATCGACGGGACGCTTCCCATCACGACGCTGCTCTATACCCTGAAAAAATGTGATGTGAAGCTGGAGCAGTACTACACGACAGCGGATATACTGGATGAGAAGAAGAACAGCGTAAGTTTTGCTGCTATCATATTCCAGGAGAAAGCATAAAAGGGATGAGTGCCAAGAAAGGCCAGAAAGAGCGAAAAAAAGGTGAGGACATGAGAAAAGGACAAGTGACGATATTCTTCGCGGTCGGGTTCGTGCTCCTGCTCGTCGTCCTCATCATAATCTATATGGCGGTTCCGAACCGCGAGGCGACCACTGAACCGAACCTGCTCAATAATCCGTCGTTGAACCAGTATCTCTCGACCTGTGTCGACTTTGCTGTCATCGACGCTATCAAGACTATAGGGGAGAATGGAGCTTTCCTGAATGAATACGGCATAGATAGTAATGTCATCGGCAGCCCGCATGAGATGATCGCTCTTTTCAGCGGCGAGACGAAGGTGATTGCTGTTGAGAAAGTTGATTACCCCAGCTTACCTTATACCCCTCCTATCTTTCCTCCACCGCCTGGTTCTATCACTGAATCGAGCACATTCGGGGACTTCACATATCCACGACTCTGCAGCGATGATGGGCCGAATAGCGATGATCCTTCCCAGACCGAGAACCCTCCTTGCTCAAAACATTCCTATCGTCCGTTTCATTCCACAGGACCTATACTCCAGGAAACACTCTCCAGTGCCCTCTCTAGGGAGGTCGACGACTGCCTTAGCAATCAAGATGTGGGTGAAAGAGTGAATACTGACCTTTACGAGGCTCTCGGGCTCTCAGAGACGGAGGTCATCCTGGCCGAGAAGAGCGTCACTGTCAGGATAACCTTCCCTGCCTCGCCAAGCTCCTTCATGGAGAAGACCTATCCTTTCAGGCTGAAGACGCTCTATGAGTATATGTCCCGGATTCTCGTCCTAAATCTCCGCGACCCAAGGAACAAGATTGCTGAGAACACCGAGAGTCCCCATTATCGCAGCGAGTTCTTCATCCAGCCCCGTGTGACAATAACCGACGATGCAGGGAAAACCTTCCATCTCTTCATTTTTGAGGATACCAGCAATACCTACACCTATGGCGGCCAGGATCTGCAGCTTCATATCTATGTTGAGGATCGCGATACCTTCACAATCATGGGAATCGACCCTGATGACTGATATATACTCTGATAACCCATAATTTCTCGAGGAGAAGGTCAGGAAAACATTTATAAAGCGGTTTCTCGATGTCAACCCTGTGCGTCTCGTCGAGAAATGGG
>QNDS01000347.1 GCA_003644925.1 Candidatus Fermentibacterota bacterium | reverse complement strand
TCATCACTAAATCCGGAGTTCATATACCTGAAGGATAAAAGCCCTTCATGCGGTCTGGTCTGCGGGATAAATATGCCGGGAGTTGCCGCAGCGGCACTTGTAAGATCAGGTTTCAGAGTGGAGGCGGTTGATTGAAAACAGAAGTACATCTGTGGGAACGTTACGGTCCTCTTTTCTCACTGGAGGAAACAGATGTCTATCCGGCTGACATGAAAGAGATCCAGTTCTACCGTGACCTTCGGCGCGATCATCCGGGGAAATGCATGGAGCTGGGTGCTGGCGACGGCAGACTTACAGAGCTTTTTACCGGAGGTTCACTGGTCGTGGCTCTTGAACCTTCCGGATCGATGCTGGGTTCCTGGACGACTGAACGCAAGCGAGGGATCTCCCGCGTCAGGGGGATTGCGCAGCAGCTTCCATTAAAACCAGCATCTCTGGATCTGGTTCTGTTCCCGTACAACGGGATCCATTGCATTCTTGATCGAAACGAAAGAAAGCTGTTGCTGCGGGAGATAACCGCAGTGTTGAAACCGGGTGGAAAATTCTTTGCTGAAGCATGTCCCGGATTCGACAAACGTCAGAATGAAGATAGAAAAGAGAGATACGATTACCGGCGGGATGATATTTCCCTGAAACTCGTAGAGTCGGTAAGCCATGATCTTTCGAGAGGTCTGATCGTCTTTGACATGGAGTACTCGGGCTCTGCCGTGGCTGATGGTCCTGTTGATATAAGTTTAGAGCTGGCTCTCATATCAGCAGGAGAATTACTAAATGATATAAAGAACGCGGGCATGAGCATCACCGCAATCTGGGGTGATTATGACCTGCAGCCCTGGGCTTCGGATGATTCGCCAAGGCTTCTAGTATTGGCCGGGAGGAAAGAACTATGATTGTTTTGATCAAAATGCTGGTTATCGGTTTGATTTCTACAGGGATGTCTGATATCAGGGAACCCTCTCCATCCCCAGACGGCACGGCAGTTGTATTCTGTTTCAGGGGAGATATCTGGGAGGCTTCAGTATCTGGCGGCACCATGAGATGCCTTGTACCCGGAGAAAGCACCGAGACATCGCCCTGCTATTCCCCTGATGGGCGCTTCATAGCTTTCACCAGCAGCAGGACCGGTGGTGGAGATGTGTATGTCATGGACGCACGGGGCGGTGTTTCAACCCGCCTGACCTATCATGCGGGTTCGGACATGGTACTCTGCTGGAGTGCTGATTCAGAAAGCGTCTACTTCAAGTCATCCAGGGAGGGAGGAAGCTCATGGGTTTACTCCATTCGGGTAACCGGCGGAACTCCATCTCCTGTTGCAAGGGTCGAAACCGAGAATATCTGCCTGCTGCCGGATGGCATGGCACTGGAGAGAGGGTTTACCAGCTGGTGGCGGAAGCATTACAGCGGTTCCGCCTCAATGAAGATATGGACAGGTTACGGAACCGACTGGGAGCTGCTGGATGCTTCGGAGCTTGATTCCAGGTGGCCTATGTATTCAGCTCATAACAATGAAATACTCTTCATCCGGGAGGATTCGGACGGGCATGCCGCATTGTGGAGTATGCAGGCGGGGGAAGAGCCGCAGCAGAGGACATTCCTGACCGACGGAGACATAACGTTCCCTTCTATTAACTCCACCGGTGGAACTGTCGCCTTTGAATTCAACGGCGGGCTCTATTCTCTAAACGTTCCCGACTGGTCCGTAACAGAAATACAGCTGATTCCAGCATCGGATTTTCCGTTTCCACTCGAGTATGGTGAATCGGTTGGTTTTGCAACCGATTGTTTCGACATAGATTCATCCGGCACACAGATCGCAATGGTGGGAACCGGTGATCTTTTCGCGGGGACCATTGAGGATGGCAGCATAGAGAATATCGTGCAGATCTACTCCGGGGCATGGAGAGCCAGAGATCCTGTCTGGAGCCCGGACGGCATGACAGTTGTCTTCAGCCTTGAACATGACGGGGAAGTTCAACTGGCTCGAAGTTTTGCAGAGAATCCGGATTCCCTGCTGGCTAATTCCACCTTTCCGGAGACTGATATACTCTCTACCGGCTCTGATGTAGCATTCAAACCGGAATGGTCGCCTGATGGAGAAAGAATATCCTATCTTGACCGGAATTCCAGACTTCACGTTTTCAATGTAATAACCGGGCACGATATCACAGTCTGTGATACTCCGGACATCATCCATCATTCCTGGTCCCCAGGCGGCAGATGGCTTGCTTTCAGTGTACCAGTCCTTGCGCACAGGGAAGAGATATTCATCGTACCCTCCGGGGGCGGCGAACCGCACAATATAAGCAGGCATCCCAACGATGATTTCCAGCCATTCTGGCCTGAAGACGGCCGCAGAATTCTTTACGCAAGCCGGACCGATGACGGTGATTATTCCATTAAGCAGGTCTGGTTTTCAAGAGATGCATGGGACAGTGATGCCGATGAACGGGAGGAACTCCTTGATCAGCCCCCCGCAGCGGTTGATATTGAATGGGAGGGCCTGCAGAGGAGAACCGAAACACTTTGCACGGTGGAAGGTTACTACGATTTCTACGGTGCTTCTCCTGACGGCAGGATCATCGCCTTTCCCGGATGGGATGATAAGGGTTTAATGGATCTCTGGACAGTTGACTGGAAGGGTGAATCTCTTCAGAGGGTCACGCATTCCGGGGAGTATCCTGAAGATATCCTCGTGAACAATGAAGGTGATATCTATTACATATCCCTCAGCGGTTCCATTCGGAAGGCATCTACCGGGGCTGGTGTAAGCGGTACACTCGGATGGCACATGCCTGTATGGCGTTCCATATCGGAGATACAGGCTCAGAAATTCGATGAGGCATGGAGGCTGCTCAGAGACAACTTCTATGATCCTCAGATGCATGAAGTAGATTGGGATTCAATAAGGGTAATGTACCGCGAGAGAGCTGTTTCAAGCGTTATAAATGAGGATTTCAACGATGTTGTAAGGAGAATGCTGGGAGAACTGTCCGCTTCGCATCTTGGTATTTACGGACCTTGGGATTTCGATGCAGCACCCGCTTCTGGCTCAATCGGGATCATACCGGATTACAGCTGGACCGGATCCGGTATTCTTGTGGACAGTGTAATTCCATATTCCCCTGCTGATCTTGAGGGCTCGCGCCTCTATCCCGGGGATGTCATCATTTCAGTTCATGGCATGGATGTTGGACCTGAGGATAACCTATACAGGGCGCTTCTCCAGAGAAGGGACCTCATAACAAGGTTACGGGTCAACCGTTCCGGTGACCTTTTTGATATAGACATTGAACCCGTTTCCGTCTGGTCTATACGGAGACTCGT
>QNDS01000346.1 GCA_003644925.1 Candidatus Fermentibacterota bacterium | reverse complement strand
TACGGTAACGTAATACATCTCAACGAGAGGGAATGCTCGGTTCAGAGACGATACCAGAAACTCATTGAGGAATCCCCATGCTGCATGCTGGACTCCGCAATGAGGGAAAGGATGGGTAGGGCTGCGATTACCGCGGTCAAAGCCTCGGGATACACGAACGCGGGTACGGTGGAATTTCTTGTCGATTCCTCAGGGGATTTTTATTTCCTTGAGGTCAACACAAGGCTGCAGGTCGAACACCCGGTAACCGAGCTGATAACAGGTATCGATCTGGTCAAGGAACAGATAAGGATAGCATCTGGTGAAGAGCTAGGCATGAGCCAGGAGGATATCGGTATAAACGGGGCTGCCATCGAATGCAGGATCTCGGCGGAGGATCCGGAGACTTTTCTTCCTTCGGTAGGTTACATAAGGGAGCTTGTTGAACCGGCAGGACCCGGAGTCAGGGTTGAATCGGGGATATCTGCGGATTATGACGTCCCTGTTTATTATGACCCTCTCCTGGCAAAGGTCATAACGTGGGGCAAAGACCGGCAGGAGGCTATAGCAAGGATGCTCAGAGCTCTTGATGAGTACAAGATAAAGGGCATCAAAACAACAATACCCTTCCACAGGAGGGTACTTATTGACAGCGGCTTTGCGGAGGGCAACTACGATACGGGTATCGTGACCAGGATCGAGCATAACAGAACGAACAAGTATCTTGAGATCTCCGCGATCGCGGCCACTATAGTAGCAATGAATGATGAAAATGTTGATTTTGTTTCCGATGTGAAGCAGGACGACAGGTGGAAACTTTCAGGAAGGATGTACGGTGGCATTCGAATTATCTGATGGTGAACATCTGCTTAAAGTGGAGGCTTCAAGGCTTGAGGTCCGCCCGCACGATGAACTGTTCGAGGTTGTGGTAGACGGCAATAAAAAGGTTGTAAGCATTTCATGGATATCTCCGGCTCACCTTTCGATCCTTCTTGACGGTAAATCCTACAATGTCGAAGTTGAACGCTTCGGGAAGAAGTATCAGGTTACCACAAGGGGAGAGATTTACGAATTCGCTGTAACGGATGAACGGGAAGGCGTCACTACAGAGAAACCGCAGGCGGGAGGAAGACTGGTTATAACCGCTCCCATGCCAGGACTTGTGGTGGAGATCATGTGCAGCGATGGAGAACAGGTGGAAGCTGGTCAGGGAATCCTTGTTCTTGAGGCGATGAAGATGCAGAACGAGATAACAGCGCCTGCATCAGGCATAATCACCGGAATTCCGGTTGAGTCCGGAGCATCGGTTAACCTGGGAGACAACCTGTTCATAATCGAAAGCTGATGCAGATTGCGTTACAGCAGACGACGAAAGAATTCTCATTACCCGGTACTCATGATAGCCTGTGTGACGGCAGCTCTTCTTATACTTCCCGGTTGCACTGATCTTACGGAGTTCGATCATGCGCTGCGGGGGGGAATCAAAATTGTAAGCACACCCGATCTATCCGTCATTCATACGATTGAAAATATATCAGGAGCCAGATCCGTCTGTTCCCTTCCCGAGAGCTTCATTGTAGCCACAATGGAAGGAACGCTGATCTGTTTCGATCCCGAATCGTACCAGCAGACAGGTTCCTTTTCCATTGGCAGCCCGTCTTCTTCAGGTTACTTCGAAATGGAGTACAGTCCTCTCGAGAGCAGCGTCTATATTATCGGGGCGCTTGGGCAGATAGTGGAGCTGCATGTACCTGATATGGAGATCATGGATAGTTTCAGCGTCTGCGAGACTCCTGTGGATATTGAGGTAGCCTCCGGAAAACCCTACTTCTATGTGGCCAGCTCGAATTCATGCAGGATCTACGAAGTAAGACAGGAGAACAACTTCGTATCCAGGAGCTGCGTTTTGCCATCCAGTCCTACCTGTATGGCCATCGATCATACTCAGGATAGCATGCTCGTTGGCACTCTTGCGGAAACCGAGCTTGTTTCCACTGGAGTATCGGTGATGAGGCGAAGGAAGATGAGCAAATTTCCTGCGATACTGGCCATTGAATCCATCCCCGGATATGTCAGTATCAGGTTGTGTGCAGTGTTCAAATCCCCCGGGATAATGGCTACCGTTACATCCTATTTTGCTCCGCCTCTGTATAGCGGATCAGAGCCCCTCGATGGAGATATACACTACATGTGTACAGATTCTGCCGGTACCTATGCTTATGTGCTCAGCTATCTCGGAGATAATACCAGCAGACTGGTTTCATACAACTGCATCGGTTACTCCATAGAAAATCAGATCGATCTGCAGGGTTACCCCCTTGACCTTGAAATGTATCCTGGAAACACGCTGCTGGTACTTACAGCTGAATAGTCAGTCTGATGACATTAGTCGTTTTCGGTATCTTCCAGTCTCAGCGTAATCGCTGTCTCCCAGTTGCCAAGTGTATCCCTGTGCTGGATCATCGCTGAATCCGCCCTTTCCCACCATGTCATGTCCATTCCATCGGAGTAGCGCACTCCGGACCCGGACACTGTCTGAGGGAGTGTGTATTCATCCGAACCGTGTATATACAGTTTGATGAAATGCAGACTGGAGTCGGAGAGCAGGTAATATTCAACCATGGCGCTTTCACCGCCCGATCCGGTGTAAAGAGCTGTGCTTGAATGGATAACTGTCAGCGAATCCTGGCCTCCGAATGTACTTGTGAAAAGCGCAAACAGCAGAAAAGCGGTCATGTACTTCATAATAACATCCTCATGCATATTGAAACATTGAGTCTTCTTAGAGAGTACTATCAATCCTCACATGAACATTCGTCAATAGGAACTCGATTCTGCAGTACTGATGAACCACTATCCAAAGATTGCGACTTGATGTGCTGGTCAGGGAGAATTAGCCAGGATTCACTAGGCAAACCTCAGAGTTCGAATCCCGTCAGGGGTACCAGATATCAAGTTTATCGAACTTGTTGACATCTGCATTACTACTTAAGATTCTATAGTATATGGGAGGTGTGCTGTGCTTTTTAGAATACTGCCTTTGCTGATCTTTGGTTTCAGCACATTCGCATTTGCCGATTCTGCAACCCAGACAGACTGGTCCGGTATTGATGGAATCTGGGGGCCGGTTCTCGACTGGAGCATTAACTTCTACACGGCTACACTTTTTGAGTATTCCACAAATCCTTCAGAACTCATTCTTCTGTTGCTGCATCAAGAACATACTATTGTCGGGGAGTACGTTGGCGCCAACTCAGTCTATTCCGCAGATATCAACGGAGACGGTTACATGGATGTCCTCGGAGCTGCACGGATAACCGACGACATCACATGGTGGGAGAACTCTGATAC
>QNDS01000345.1 GCA_003644925.1 Candidatus Fermentibacterota bacterium | reverse complement strand
TCCAGCACCAGGTCAACGATTTGCAGCAGCAGCCAGGCGGCAACGGTGTAGGCGATGGCCACCCTGAAGACATTTCGGCGCTTTAGTTCATTAAAAAAGCTCATCGATAGCACCTGTGTGCAGTATTGACGAACATGTAGGAGAGAGCAGCTCCGCTGCTTACGAGCTCTTGCAAATGTTTGCGGCCTGACAATCGTAAGCAGCGGAGCTGCTCTCTCCTACAAAGTGTTCTTTTATCAATCATGGGTCTGTGGGTCCGTATTTGTCGAGCAGTTTGATATAGGCTGGGGATTCCCGGATGCCATCGAAGGCCGGATGATAAATGATCGGATATATACTGAAGCCTACCTTGCCTTCCAGCATTGCAACTAAAAGCTCGAGGGCGGCTTGCGAATCCCCTGCCAATGCCAGCCCTGTGGCTGCATAAAACTTAAAATCACCTGCAAGGAAGGCATCTTTTGGTGCCGTGGCCAGAGAATCTCTGCAATATTGTTGTGCATTGGACAATTCGCCCAGGCCACCTGTGATCGTACATAGCGAACGATTAATGGGATAATTTTCAGGGTGCTGCCCGAGTAGTGTTTCGAGCGCCTGTTTTGCCTCGAGCAACAAGGGGCGTGCCACATCTGTATCGCCTGCGTAAAGATGGGTCAGGCCAAGTAGCATGGGTCGTGTTACATGAATATCTTTTGTCTCCAGGTAGCGCTCCGGCCAGTCTTTAACATCCTGTAATGCGGTATCAAAATCATCGAGGTATAAGGAAGCTAGCCATTTATTTAGCTGTGAATCCGGGTTGGGGGCTGGGTAAAGACGAGAAAATCGTGCGAAGTTTTTGGCATCGCCGGAAGATAGCAGGCTGATTTCGGCCAGTATTGTAAAACTAAAAGGATTGTTGGAGTCGAGCGATTGTGAGCTTTCCATCCACAGTTTGGCGTCCTCGTAGTGATGCAATCTGTTCAGAGTTTCCGCAATGTTGGCATGGTTTATGCCAACTCGTGGATCAAGCTCGCTTCCCCGCTTCAAAGCGGCTAGGGTACCCTCCCAATTCCCCATCCGACGCAGCACATATGCCTTGCCCAGATGTGCCCGTGAGCTATTGGGCAGTGCTTCTGCTGCACGTTCCATAAAAGGCAGGGCTTTTTCGTAGTCACGAAAACCCCAGTAATAGTAGTAACCTTCAGCGATATCAAGCTCCGGAAGTTTTGGGTCAATGGCCCGTCCCTGTTGAATAGCCTCCCAGGCGGCATCTCGTGTGGCAATATTGGTATCATAAAACCAGTATTGTTGAAGCAGCAGGATAGCCTTAAGACTCCATGCCGCAGCGAAACCCGGATCGAGTTCCAGCGCATGATTAACCTCTGAAATACCCACACCTATGGTTTCCGGTCTTAGTGCTGCGCGCAAAATAACGGCACGTTGATAGGACTTCCAGGCTTCAAGGTTATTGGTCAATGCCCGATCAATTAGAGCTTCTTCGCTGGGGCTAAGCGTCGCTTGCAACGCTTGTGCAATGGCCCGGGCAATCTCTGCCTGAATTTCAAACAGGTTTTCTGCGGTCAATTCACGATTATAGGTTTCGGCCCAAAGATGCTCATCCGTTTCGGCATCGATCAACTGGGCATTGAAGCGGATGCGAGAACCGGAGCGTTGCACGCCACCCTCAACAATCGTGGCAACACCCAACTCTTTGGCAATTTCGGGAATCTTTTTGGTCGTGTCTTTGTATTCCATCACCGAAGTGCGCGAAATCACTTTCAATGAGCCGATCTTGGCCAGCTGGGTCAGCAGGTCATCGTGCATACCTTCTGCGAAGAATGCGTCTTCCTCGTTGGTACTGCGAAAGGCGAAGGGCAATACGGCAACGGACTTCTCGCGTTGGGCTGGTTCGGAGGCAGTTTGTGCTGGCACAGCGGTAGGGGAATCGGGTCCATCACCACGTTCAAATGGGTTAATGACCAAAAAGACCACGGCCAGCGCCAGGAAGCCAATAATGATGCGATCCAGTTTGCGACCGGTGGATTGCGTAACGGACCTAGTGCGATCCACCTCTGATTCACGTTTAATGCCTTCGGGTGTCAACTCAAATGCCCATGCAATGATGACAGCAACCGGGAAACCGATCGCAACCGCCAGCATGAACACCTTCATTACCCAATCCGGCGCAGCAATGTTCTCAAGTACCAGGTCAACCACCTGCAGCAGCACCCAGCCAGCAACGGCGTAGCCGATGCCCACGCGGAACACATTGCGTCGTTTGAGTTCGTTAAATAAACTCATTTGCAACCCTCGTCGCGGTGGTATGGGTAAATCTTTTCGAATTCACTTGTCGCATTCGAAATCTTCCTCACCGACCGGGCGGCACAGATCCGGCCAGCCGTATTCGCGGTAGAAATCCAGTAGGTCCAGATCTGCCAATATTTGCCTGAATGCCGCGGTTTGACGCATTTTCCCGGTTGCCTTGTTGCTTGCCCAAAACATCGACACACTTTGCCAACTATGATCTATTGCTTGCAGGGCCAGCTTTACTGCACGGTCGGGTTCACCCGCCATGGACAGGCATTGCAAGAGTCTCCGGTCAGGGATTTCCCCACCCTGCTCTTCGATCATTCGATCCAGTTGTGGGAGTAACTGAGGAACCAGTGAAGCATCTTTGCGGGCCTTCAAACAGGTAAGCATTATTTCCGGGGCATCTTCCTCATTATTTAATGCCGCAAACAACTCATCCCAATCACCACGGCGTACCCTTGAATCAATGGACATGAAAAATGCCCGATCACCGATTCCCAGTCCGTTGGAAATCGCAAGGTGTTTCATTGCCAGGTCATCTTCGTAATTCATGCTGGCGAGCCACACCAGGCTTTGGTTGATCACAGGTGAAGCCGGATCCAGTTCATAGGCAATGCGCATTTCTTCAAGGCCCCGGGAGAGAAAACCCATATATGCAAAGGCCTCTCCCAACCACTGGTGCAAGGTGGGGTCACGAGGGTCATTGTTGATGGCTTTGCGATACTCAGCGATACCATCATCCCAGCGGTGCTCATCAAAAATCATTTCTGCCAGTATGGCTCGAGCTTCTGAGAGTGTCGGGTCAAGCTCCAGCGCACGTATGGCATGGGGCTTCGCATTCAGAGCTGATTCAGCATTGTTGATATTGGACCAGTTGGGCAGCACTCCCCAGGCAGACGCGAGTGCCTCGTGGGCGCGAGCAAAATCAGGGTCCAGGGCGATGGCCTTTTCGAACAGCTCAATGGATTTAAGAATATTATCCTCATATCGCTGCCGCCATGCGAAACGTCCCTGAAGATAAAGTTCGTAGGCCTCGGCATTGGCCGT
>QNDS01000344.1 GCA_003644925.1 Candidatus Fermentibacterota bacterium | reverse complement strand
TATCCTTTAACATTCTCGCAAAGATTTCCGGCAAGGATCATCTGGAAGTTGCCCGTGCGCTGAACCAGGCTCTTGATAAAGGTTTGCTTAAGGAGGAAACAGATTCACACAAGCAGGTCAGATACAGTTTCACCAACGATCTTATCAGAGAATACATACTGGCCGATCTGACACATGCAATGTGCAATCTACTTCATGAGAGACTTGCGGATTACTTCGCCAGTAAGGTTGAAGAGGGAGATGAGTCAGCCATCGCGAAAGCTGCACACAATTACTCAAATACTTCTGACCTGGAGGCGACACGCCATTACTCTCTCCTGGCTTCAAGAAGAGCAAGGAAGAGAACGGGTGATATAGAGGAGATCAAGTGGCTGGAAGTTTATATGAAAGCCGTTACAGTTGATATTCGCAAAGATGAGAATGCTTTTGAAGTACTTACCAGAATGGGGAGAGAACTGGCGGTAATCGGTGAACTGGATCGTGGATACGATTTCCTGGAGAAGGCTCAAGGATTGGAAGCAGATGATTCTGAAAAAGCTACTCTTCATTCCCTTCTGGCTAATAATCTCTTTGTTCGTGGATTTTTGAAAGAGGCGGAGGAGCACTGGAGGAAAGCCATCGAATTGCCTCTTTCCATCACTGACAGATCCAGGATTCTCAACAAAATGGCGCTGAAGACATTTCGGGAAGGTAAGTTCCCTGAAGGCGAGGAGATCATATCAAAGATGGAGGAACTCATCGGGAAAGGTACCGAGAGTGAATCCGAATCTATCAAGATGCATGCCTCAGTCATTAAGGGTATTGCCGCCACTTTAAAGCGTGATCTGGACACAGCATGTGAATTCTTCCAGCAGGCCGTGAATATACAGGAAGGATTCGAGGGCGAATACATCCGCCGCAGCCAGAATCTGAATAATCTGGCTTGTAATTACTGCGAGCGTGGTTATTTCGACAAGGCACTTCTCTATCTCAGAAAATCAGAGAATCTGATTCGGGAACTTGGGGCAAACTACAAGTTGTTGACATTATATGGAAACTATGCATTCATTTACTATCAGCTTGGTCAATTCGATAAATCGAGTGAGTACGTGGAAAAGAGCATCAAACTGAGTGAGGTTGCAGCTGAAGTAGATTCAATAATCAGTGTTCTTTTCACCAAGTCAGATCTGGCTGTTGAAAATGGGGATCTGGACGAAGCCATTGAAGATCTCGAGCAGATGGTTGAAATAAGCAAAAGAGCTGGACACAAAGACCTGGAAACCGATGCCATAACCAAAATTGGTCTGATCTATTGCATGCAGGGAAATACTGAAAAAGCTTTGGAAATGCATGATAAGGTGGAGGAGCTTCAAGAGGATGGAAATCATGTATCGGAATTACTGATGTTGAAAGCAGAATTCATCAGACCTGAGGATGATACAGAGGGCAGAAGATTATCTCTTCTTCAGGAAGCCTGGGTAAGATCCAGAGAGGGTGAATTCGCGGTTAATGCCAGAATGTGTACCACCTTGATGCAGGAATTGATCCGAGTGAACAGACTGGAGGCGGCGGAGCTGCTTCGTCGTGAATTCGCCCAGAGAATAATGGAGGGTGCGAAGAAGGTGAAGGATAAGAAAATTCGTATGGGTTTCCTTCAGCAACCTTTGTTTGATCCCTTTGCTGATCTTTTCTGGGGAAGACCCTCCACGGATGAAACGTCTGCTCCACCTGTTCAAACGGTAAGGTGAATACAGCCATGCACCCTCGGGGAATCTCCAGTATTCCAGTAATTACCCGTTGAGCAAAGCCTTGATAAATGCGTCTCCTTCGAATGTACCGTAGCTCCCGCATTCAGTGGCGGTTTCATCGTAACGGGTTACATTGTCAGGATTCTCTCCTGGATGATATATAAGAAACGGAACCGGATCGTGAACATGGGTTCTGATGTTGCAGGGAGTACCGTGATCCGGTGTAATGGCAATAGCGACATCTTCCTTCATCTTCTCTGTTTCCTCAATAATGAATTTAACCACTCGCCTGTCGAGGTACTCGATAGTCTTTATTTTCAGGTCTACATCACCCTCATGACCGGCCTCGTCCGTTGCTTCAACATGAAGGTAGACAAAATCGTAATCACCTTTAAGTGCATCTATAGCTGCCTGAGCCTTGCCCTCATAATTAGTATCGTACAGACCTGTGGCGCCTTCAACATCAATAACATCCATCCCTGCATAAATACCAAGGCCCTTTATAAGATCCACAGCTGAGATCACCGCTCCTTTTAATCCGTACAATTCGAGAAAAGTTTTCATCTGTGGTTTGTGCCCGGGAGACCAGAACCAGACTGAATTAGCAGGATCCTTCCCCTCAGAAATCCGTTTCAGGTTGACAGGGTGATCCTTCAGTATCTTCTGTGACTTTTGAATGAGATCATTAAGAAGAGAGGCCGTCTCTTCCCCTTCGGGTTCTGACGCATTTACCAATACGTCGGAGAAATCCGTACCCGGAACATCGTGCGGTGGTGTGCAGGAGATGGCATCACTTGAGTTCTGAAGAACAAACAGATGCCTGTAACTCACTCCTGGATAGAAAACCATTTTGTTGGAGCCCAGTTGATCATTCAGCGCTTCTATCAGTTGATGGGATTCCTCTGTACTGATATGCCCTGCTGAGTGATTCTTGATTTTTCCGTTCTCGATACAGATAAGATTGCATCTCATGGCAAGGTCAGAGTATTCCAGTTCAACTCCCATACTTGCAGCTTCAAGTACTCCCCGACCCTGAAAAACTTCAGCGGGATCATAACCCAGCACTGCAAGGTTCGCTACTGCACTTCCGGGAGGTAAATCTGGTGGCACGGTCACGAACTTACCACACCTTCCTCTGGTGCATAGTGAATCAATGTTCGGTATGTCAGCGACCATGAGCGGTGTCCTGCCGCCGAGGCTCTCGATTGGGCGGTCTGACATTCCGTCTCCAAGAATGATGATATACTTCATGATCTCCGATCCCCTTGAAACTTCAGGTATCTATTTAGAGTCTGTCTATCTCCTGATCAATATCGTTCAGCTGCTTCCCTGGATTCCGTACTTCTCATTCAAAACCTCTTAGTAATTACTCTTCAAGAATTCCTTGAAAGCACTGTAATCTGTGGGGAGATGTTCGTATGACTCTTCCTTCTCTTCAAGACCCTGCAGGCTCGGGGGCAGCTCAGGGTCAAGCGAGAGGATCTCCCTGATCTTCTCCGGAAATTTAGCCGGGTGAGCGGTTTCCAGGGAAATATAGAGTTGATCAATATCATCGCCTTCCTCCAGCAGGTATCGCCGCAGTCCAGTCCATCCTACTGAACCATGTGGT
>QNDS01000343.1 GCA_003644925.1 Candidatus Fermentibacterota bacterium | reverse complement strand
GTATCGAAGGAAGCCCTGAAGGCAGAGAAAGTGCTGTCGGCAACGCCCTGCGGCGGTACGCTGGAAACCTCTGAAACCTGGCGGTTGTGAATGACAATAGTCTCTATTTGGGCAGCCTGCGCGACTATTTCATCCCTGCCGGTCTCCCACTGCCTGACAACTGCAGGTATCAGCTGCATCATGCCGGTTCTTCCGAATGAAGTGTTCTTAGGGATATATGTTGCCGCAAAGAAGGGGGCACCTTCCGGCGTCATTATCACCGTCATGGGCCAGCCTCCGCCGCCGGTCATGGCCACGGTGAATCTCATATATAAATTATCGATATCTGGGCGCTCCTCCCTGTCTACCTTGATACAGATGAAAGCATCGTTCATCAGTGCAGCCACGGAAGGGTCCTCAAAACTCTCCTCTTCCATGACATGGCACCAGTGACAGGAGGAGTACCCGATTGAAAGGAATATGGGTTTATCTTCTGCCCTTGCAGCGGCAAAGGCTTCATCCCCCCACGGATACCAGTTCACCGGATTGTCAGCGTGCGCGAGGAGATAGGCACTTGTTTCGCCTGAAAGTCTGTTCAATCCATTTGCATTATCAGCCATATCGTCTGTCCCTTCAGAGTTCCCGATATCGATGCACCCCAGCGTTATCACTACGAATAGAGGCAACAGCATACGCGGAATCATAGTATTTCTCATTGTCAATCAATCCTCCTTAAACTCGAGGTATAACACGGATGATTAGTTGACAGTTCCATTTTCTCTAACATCTTCTGCTGCAGATGCAATCCATGAAAGAATAGGAGATGATGATGAGACTATTAATAATTGAGCTTCTTTTTGCAGCCACACTTCTCATGATATCCTGTGGAGGGGAAACGGAACAGATAACCGCACCTGAACCTCAAATGCCTGCAGGTGAACTGGTGATGACTGATTCAATGGGTGTGGAGATCGGGGACAGTCTTTACATGTTCGGCTCAATAGAGGGGCTCACAATTCTGGAGGATGGCTCTATCGTACTTCTTGACAGAGCATTCTCCAGAGTAATGGTCTACGACCGGGATGGTATTTTTCAGAGGCAGATAGGCCGCGTGGGTGATGGACCGGGGGAAATGAGCCAGACCGTATTCATGACACTAACAGAAAACGGTAACCTTCTTATCAGTCAGAGGGACGCCATGGAGAGGTTCAATTTCAACACTGGTGAATGGATCTGTGAATACCCCAGAGGTATGACTCCTCCGCCATTCGTACTTGCCGGGATGAGGGACAGTTCTTTTGTAGCTGTTCATTTTCAGATTATGCCGCAGGATGACAGACTCATGGCGGACGTGACTCTGGGCATTTATCTGCCGGGAGACAATGAGCCTGATGTGGTTCTTTCGGAGGAGAGTTTCGAGTTTTCCCCCACCAACGCAGCCCCTCTGTTCGAGAACGTGTTCGACGCATACAGCGTAGCAGTGGCTGACTGGGAAACTGTATACTTCGCTTCAAGATCCAGCACCGAATACAGAGTTCAGGGTTACAGTTTCAATGGCGAGCAGGTATTCGAGCTTGTTCGGGACGATTTTGAACCTGTTGAAATGACACCCGAAGAGCTGGAGGAGGAAACTGAGTTCATGAAGGCCAGGTTAGTCAGCATGGGGGCTGGTGATCAGCTCTGCTCGCCGGATCCATTCTATCCAATGATAAGCGGACTGGGGACTGACAGTGATGGCAACATCTGGGTACGGCGGGGCATAGAGCAGATTCCAACCTTCGATGTATACGACAATACAGGACAACTGTTAAAGATTGTTACACTTCCCGTGGAACCCTCAGAGGGAAAATACTGGAACGTTATTATCCAGCCCGGCGGAGCACTTGCGTACTCGGAGAATCCCGCACAGGGCTACCAGAAGGTCTACATGCTGGAAATCCCTGAATAGAATTAACGCAAAACGCGCCACTCATGACCGCAATGTCTGCACAGTGTGCGAAACACGCGGACAGTTGAAGTTCGTTGTGCTGTCATGTTCACCGGTTGTGTAGTGGTATAGGAACCTTCCGGCTCCAGAGAACCCCTTGCGAAGAACCGGCGGCACTGGGGACAGCGGCGGGAAGAGAGAAAAGCCCATAGCAGAAACAGCACGATTCCCCCTCCGGCACAATACAGCACGGGGATCAGAGATGATGGGACGCGCGCTATGAGAACACTCAATCCAAAGAGCAGTATCCCGAGAACGATGGTAAGACCGGTAATGAAGGGCAACTGCCTAAGCTGCTTCTTCGCGATGAGTTCCAGAGCTTCATGGTATCCCGGCTGATCTGCTTTCTCATCCGGCCATTCGAATGTATCAGTCTCGTCGCTTTGCAGACTAGAATTCAAATCGTCAGTTTTCTTCGACATGTTTCCTCATAACCCGGTTTTCGTTCTGTTCCTGTTCAGGAATTCCGATAAAGATACATTTTCGCCAGGGAAACTCATAACTTCGGGGAAAATCGCAGTTTCCCGTCCCTGATATTCCATTGAATACTCGTTGTGTTGTCCAGGAATTCTCTGTCGTGACTGACCAGTACCAGTGCGCCTGTGAAATCGCTGAGCGCTTTCTCAAGACATTCCACTGACGGCAGATCCATATGGTTTGTGGGCTCATCCATGATAACAAGCCATGGCGTTTTCGAAAGGCCAAGCGCCAGAAGCAGTTTACGCGCTTCCCCAGGGCTTGGAACTTCGGAGCAGAGCAACCTTTCCGGGTCACTGCCAAGCCTTCTCACAATTGTCATTATCTGCCCGAGATCTTCTCTGGAGAGTTTTTTAACATCCTGCAGAACACCGCTGCACTGATGGGACGTGATCTCCTGCGGAATCCAGAGCAATTTTTCAGGGGGGCATTTCAGTTCTGATCTGAGATGGTTAAGAAGTGTGGTTTTCCCTGTTCCATTCCCGCCCGTTAATGCAATCCTGTCTTCAGCCTGGATTTCAAGGCGCGGATATGAGAGGGTTGCCTCACCGATCCTGATTTCTCCCCGAAACATATCAAGAAGGCAGTTTCTGTGGGATATTTCCCCGGACAGATCAATACCGCTGCCGTAAGTCTTCCTGTATTTTATGGATTCCATGCGTTCTTTCGCTCTATCTGCTCTCGCAGTGGCTTCCCTGCTTCTCCGCCCTGCATTCTGGACTCTACTGGTATACTGGGATGGACCATCGTAATTGTACTTGCAGATATCCTTGAAGGATATACGCTTCCCGGAGAGGTGGGCCTGTACCGTCCTGGCCTGTATCATCTTTTTCCTCGCGTCCCTTTTCAGCTGCAGGTACTTCACTCCAGCCATCTTTCTCTTTCCCGCAAGGTGTTCCTGTTTTTCGCGTT
>QNDS01000342.1 GCA_003644925.1 Candidatus Fermentibacterota bacterium | reverse complement strand
CCAAGCTCTCCTGTCCTGGTGACATGGGGTCCTCCACAGATCTCAAGAGAAAATTCCCCTATTCTATATACTTTTACCTTATCACCATATTTATTTCGAAACAGGCCGATGGCACCCTCGTCAAGAGCATTCTCGAGAGTGGTCTCTTCACATTTTATTGGCAAGTCGGCCTTGATGACCTCGTTAACTTTCTCTTCCACCTGAGCAATCTCTTCCTCTGTCATTTTTTGAGGATAACTGAAATCAAATCGAAGCCTCTTCTCTGTGATGTTGCTTCCCTTCTGCTCCACCTGATCACCAAGAACATCCCTCAGAACCTGATGTAAAAGATGGGTTGCGGTATGAAGGCTGGTAACCATTTCACCGTTGTCAGCAAGACCACCCTTGAATTTCTGATCCCCACCCTGCCTGGAAAGCTCTCTATGTTTGTCGAAGGCTTTTTCATAGCCTTCCATATCAACGGTCATGCCATGCTCAGAGGCAAGCTCGGCCGTGAATTCAACCGGGAATCCGTAAGTATCGTACAATCTGAAAGCGATTCTTCCGGGTATTGTTTTTGCGGGATTTTTCATCAGGTTGGGAATAAGCTTTTCAAATTCGCGGAGACCGGATTGAAGAGTTTTCTCGAATCTCGATTCCTCCATCGAAAGCTCATCAAGGATGAAACTCCGATTTCGCGCCAGTTCCTCATGAACAGGGGATTCGGTATCAATGACAAGTTCCGCAAGCCTGTGGGTAAAGGGTTCATCTATGCCAAGTTTCCTGCCATGCCTTATGGCAAGGCGGATAAGCCTTCTAAGAACGTACCCTCTGTCCAGATTTGAGGGCGGAATACCCTGATCTTCCCCAAGGATGTGTGTAGCTGTTCTTATGTGATCGGATACTATCCGAAGTGACCTCAGCGCCTGCTCGTCGGGCTCCGCTCCCAACCCCGACAGCTTTTTCAGGAATCCGAACAGAGGTTGAAACTGAGGAATATCATAAATCGTGGAGCTGCCATTCATCATTGCGACGGTTCTGGCCACACCCATTCCTGTATCAACGTTCTTCTGCTCAAGGGGAACGTACTGACCATCAGCAGTTCTGCGGTACTCCATGAAGACATCGTTCCATATCTCGAAGTACTTCCCGCAACCGCAACCCGGCCTGCATTCAGGGTTGCAGAATGATTTTCCTGTATCGATGAATATTTCCGTATCCGGGCCGCATGGACCGGTATTTCCTGTGGGGCCCCACCAGTTGTCATCTCTTCCGAGGAAATAGATCCGGTCCCGGGAAATGCCAACTTCTTCCCAGAGAGCGGCAGCTTCCTCATCCGGAGGAACCTGTTCGTCCCCCGCAAAAACAGTTACATGAAGCTGCTCCGGTTTGAAACCCAGCCATTTTCGTGATGTGAGAAACTCGAAGCTCCAGGTGATGGCCTCACGCTTGAAGTAATCACCCAGAGACCAGTTTCCAAGCATCTCGAAGAATGTAAGGTGGGAAGAGTCTCCCACCTCTTCAATATCACCTGTACGGATGCATTTCTGAACATCTACAAGTCTTTTTCCTGCAGGATGTTTTTCACCAAGCAGGTAAGGAACCAGCGGCTGCATCCCGGCTGGAGCGAAAAGAATGGTGGAATCCTCCTGAGGTATAAGTGAGGCTCCCTGGATAAGTGTATGGTCTTTTTCAATAAAAAAGTCAAAATAGAGTTGTCTGAGTTCTTCAGCAGTCATTCCAGTCCTTCTGATTATATGTTCTTCTGGTATATCCTGTAGATTCGATAAGGATCAGCATGGAAGTCTTTCTCGAGAATCTTCCTCATGGGCAGATTGTCCTCCAGTATCCATGACAGCTCTCCTTTTCCCATACCCAATTCAATGCTGGATTTGATCACTCTGTCAATCATAAGAGCTTCAAGACCACGCCCGCGAAATGCCTTTCTGACCCCCAGCAGCATCACTCTCACCTGGTTAATGCGTGTTTTGAAAAGAGGTACTTTCAGAGCCAGCACAGCCTTTATCAGGCTTCCTCCGCCCCGCTTAAAGGCCTGGTTAGCATCCGGAAGCGCTATTGCAAAAGCAACAGGTTCTCCGTTAACCTCAACCACCGGTGCAAGCTTAGCGATAAGTATCATTTTGAGTTCATCCGCCAGCATATCCGTTTCACGCTGGGTCATGGGAACGAAGCCCCAGTTATCCTGCCAGCATTCATTGTATATATCCATGATTATGGGAACATCTCTGTGAACGTGTTTCACGGAAATATCTCTTATGACGGCATCGGTTCTCTTAAGAACAAGATTCGCCACCCTGGACATCTTTGAATAATCCATAACATCGGAATCAAGATAATATGCGAAGAGGTCCTTAAGCTTCTCATAATCCGTGCCCTCAAGCATATCCGCATACCAGGGAGGGTTGTAGGTCATCATAATAAGAGGGCATGAGTCGAATCCCTTTACAAGCAGTCCACACTCCTCATTGGTGGAAAAATTCATCGGTCCTCTTACTTTTTCCATACCGGCCGCTTTCAATTTATCTTCAGCGGTTGTGAGAAGAAGCTTGAAAAGCTCTTCGTCCTTTTCTCCCTCAAGAAATCCGAAGAATCCAGTTTTTTCGTCATGGAAATCATTATGGGCACGATTTACAATGGATACTATGCGACCAGCAGCTCTGCCTTCACCGTTTCTGGCAAGAAATACCGTCACATCACTATGCTCATGGAAAGGATGCTTCTTCCTGTCGAAAAGCTCTTTCTGAAAATGCTTTACAGGAGGTACCCAGCATGGATCATCTTTGTAAAGCCTGAAAGGCAGGTCAATGAATTCACGCAGCTGACCCTTGCTTTTTACTTCTTCGATTGAAAAGGGCATTGAACCTCCAGAATTAAATAATACCGAGTTCCCTTCCGCACTTGTCGAAAATATCCAGAGCACGGTCTATCATATCATCCGTATGTGTAGCCATGTAACTGGTTCGCAACATTTCACCGCCCTGGGCAACAGCAGGGCTTATAACTGGATTGGTAAAAACCCCTTCCTGGAATAGTTTCTTCCAGAACATAAGCGTCTGAACTTCGTCTCCCACGATTATTGGAATTATCGGGGCTTCGGAATTACCTACATTGTATCCCAGTGATGCCAGTCCCTGTCTGGCTCTCTCGGCTGCCCTGTGTGAATGCGCGATAAGTTCCGGTTCTCTCTCTATGATATCCAGAGCTGCTATCACGGTTGCCACAGCGGCAGGCGGAAGACTTGCTGAGAATATCATGGTCCTGGCAGTATGCTTTACATATTCCATAACTCTTGTCGGCCCTGCTGCGAAGCCCCCGATACAGGCAAACGATTTACTGAAAGTACCTACCAGTATATCAATTT
>QNDS01000341.1 GCA_003644925.1 Candidatus Fermentibacterota bacterium | reverse complement strand
TCGGCTGCGGTTACCCGCAGTACAGCTTCTGCAACGACAGCAGTTTCTGCCCAGTAATGGTTGGTAGCATCCCAACCAAGAAGGTCATCAACTTTAATGTCGCCCGAACCGTCATGCCCAAGATTAGCGACCATCACGACCTCCGGTCGTGTGTTCGGATAATTAAGGCCAGGTTCGGTTGTATCAGCTTCGGTATTCCTAAACCAGAACTTCGCGCCAGCACCCTGGAGCACCTGAACCATGCGGTTCACGGGTGCAGTATCAAGGTCGACAGGCGAAAGCGCAGCGGCTCTACCAAATCGCGGGTCATTATAGGTCTGAGAATCATGCTCATACCAAAGAACACCCACCGAACCGGTGATACCGGTGCCACCAACATCATTACCCGCCGTGATTTCACGAATGCGCGTAGGGTCGGTTGCGTCGATTTCAACACCGGTACCAAGACGAAGCTCGGTTGCGGCAGGAGCGCGGAAACGCCCCTCACGAACAAGGTTAGTGAACCTACGGAAGCCGAAGTTACGAGTGGCTTGTGATCCAGCCATATGTCACCTCTCCGTTAGTTCAAGTTGCCAAGGAACGATTTGACCGGAGCCACCTCGTCCTTGTTACTTGCGGTTTCACGAGTACCCTCGAACTTTGTATCCGGGGTCTTCGTTTTCTTATCATCGTCATCGCTGGACTTGGAAGCAGTTTCAACGATGGCCTTGAAATCTTCGAGAGTACTTTCGAACTCTTCATCAGACATCGCGGCCCAACGTTCCTTCCGCTCGGAAAGTTCGTCATCGGAGAAGGATGCAATATCCTTAACGCTGGCAACGCGATCATCACCGAGAGTATCGAGGCGCGAAGCCTCGTCACGGTCAGTAATGTTTTTCTTAAGAGTCTCAATCTCACCATCTTTGGCTTCATTGGACTCCGTTGCCTGCTCAAGCTCAGTTCGAACGGTGACAAGTTCCTTGTCTAGTTCGGACTTTGCTTCTCCGACGGCTTTTTCCACAGCGGCAGAAACGAGACTGTCAACCTGCTTCTGGTCATACAGCTTATCTTCTGCGGACATTTTGTGTCCTTCACTAGAGGCTATTTCTGTGTTACAAAACGGGCAAGAAGCCGCTTCATGCGAAGCGCCGTCAGGCATTTCTGCCAGCAACTTATCGTGTAGTGATTTCTTATCCATAATGTAATACCGTCAGACGTAAGGATAACACAAAATAAAAGGAGTGCCACAAATTCGCACTAAACAACAGTCAAAGTCATCATGGCCTCCCACTCCTCAACCGAGAATGTGGGGGCATGGTCAGAAACAAATTCGTAGTCCGCGTATTCGATGGTGAGATTTTTGGCAACCTCTGTAATGTCAGCATCAGGCCATGCAGGTGATTCCGGTGGGAAGATAAGAGCACCGCCAACAAACGTCGGTTTAATAAGACGACGTTTAGCAATAGGCGATGCCGCAAGGTGTTCACACGCAAGTTCGCTAGGAGTTTTCCATGCAAACGTTTCCCCACACTCCATACATTGCTTCGCTTCCGCGACACATTCCATAGAGAACCAAAGATTGCCCTCATCGTGGTGTGCCTTAGCAGTAGAAGCAGCCTCCGCGAAACTCGCGCCCCACAACACAGCAAGGGCTTGAATCTCTGGAGTGCCGGTTCCTTCGGACGCAGTAACACGATTCACGATTTTAGAATCGACGAACGTGCCCACCGGTCTTGCCCATTGATGCAACATGTTCATAGGCGTATGTCGAATGCTGGAGTTCCCGTACTCCAAATCTTCAAGCTCCCAATAATGTCCGTTTTTGTTTGCGACACCGGCCTGGACAAACCGTCCGGCAATCCACACGTAGGAATCGTTTAGCTTTTCCTCTGGAAGAGCGGAAGCGATTTCACGCGGCAACTCGTCTGGCTTGGAAATGATCTTCGCCTCAGCAGTAGTGAAGATTCGACCATCTCGTTCAATGGTGAACGTTTCCATTATGAATCCTTCTTTTCGGGACCGCTCGGCTTGGCCTTACGGCCATCACCTTGCGGGGTGCCGGTAGTACTCGGTGCGACTTCCTTGTTGGGTGAATCGAACGGAATTGACGGTGGCGTGAATACGTCTTCGTACTTCTCGTCCTCACGTTCGCGTCGCATCGCTTCAACGTCCTGGTCAAAGCCGAGTTCGTTGAGAGTTGTTTCGCGAGAAATATCGCCACGGTCGCGGAGTTCTTGGATGATGCCAGCGATAGCTTCGTCCATCTCAAGTTCGATTCTTTGCGGCGTGAAGTCCAATTTGGTTGACGCGTCGAAGTCTTTTTCGTTAACGTCACCGACCTGCTTGATAATGTTTTCTTCGATGTCACGCTTAATCATGTGACGCCTTGAAGAAATACCACGAGCAATCACACGCCCGAGGGTCAACGATGTGTCCCTACCCTCTGTCGGGTTGGAAACGAAAGTGCCGAGGAGCCGCATCGAAATGCGTGAATCGAGAATGTCCCACTTCTCTGCGTTCAACACATGGCTAATTTCTGGTGTGATGATTTCGATGTTGAGGCGATGGTCGGAGACAATCACGGGAGACTTCGAAATAGTACGCACCTGCTCAAGCACCAAGTCCAGTTCTGCATTTTTGCGAACCGGCAAAGCATCTGTTCCCTTTTTGACCAACACGATAAAATTCGTGCCGGAAAGAAGCACGGCCCTGTCCATTGCGCGCAACTGTGTTTTAAGGTCGAGTATCGGGAACAGAGATTTCATACGAATCCTGGGCCAGCGTTCATACGGCATCTTTGTCGCAGAGTGCATCCACACGAATTCGTCGTTAAGGAGTAGGAGTTTGTCGGTGGCAATACCCTGCTTTTGGAGTTGGCTTGCCTCTGCCTCACTAGGCTCGTATTTTCCAACGAAGAGAGATGAAACCACTTCGTCTGACTGCGACTTCGCCTTTACGTCATCGTAAAGCGCCATGTCTCCGTCATCTGCTTGCCACGCCAGTTTGTAGCTGCCGAACACGTTCGGGCTAACTGGTACAACACGCAACGGGTCGAGAAAGCCAAGGTTGGTTGGAACGATAATGTCGAACTCTTTCCTCGCCTTCCGTTGCTCTCTTTTCGTTTCGACCTTATAGGTTTTGGACCCCCACCAACGAACTCCGTAGTAATGGGAAACGGTGAACAGTTCACGCCATGCCTGTCGAATCCAACTGTCGAGTTTCAGGTCACCTAGAATCTGGTTCCATACGTTCTGTTGGTCTTCGTCTTCCGATACGGCACGGACCCGGTTGAACGCAAGGCTCTCAGTTGTGTCAAGGGAGTTCGACACAATGTCGTCGTCTACGGCTTCGTATGCGACTTTCATCTGGTCGTAGATACCGGATGGCGTAACATATTTGT
>QNDS01000340.1 GCA_003644925.1 Candidatus Fermentibacterota bacterium | reverse complement strand
AGTCAAGCTCTCCCGGGTTGAAGGGAAACTCTCTGTTCAGTTTCTCGCTCTCTTTTCTATGCCCCTGATGAAGACCGCAGTCCAGAAGGATTTTTTTGCCGTTGATCTCCAGCAGGTGCTTGGAACCTGTGACCGTTTGTGCCGCTCCATAAAAAGTGATTTTCAATTGTATCAACCTCCAAGGCCGACTATGATGAGGAAACCAGCCCTGTGCAACCTCAGAATAATGCACCGGGAACCGGAATTGGCGGATGGACGTTAATACATACTGGGTGTATCTTTGCACAACCAATGTAAGCTTATGTAGAATAACTTCGCGAATGGTACTTGCAAGTTATTACTATACATGTAATTACTTTAACAATAATCCCCGACTGCAGGATGCCGGGGAATCATCGAAGGGATGAATCAATGAAAAGATCTCTGGCTCTAGTAAGTTCTCTACTGCTGGTTTTCTCCGGTATCGCCCTTGGAGATACTGCAATGGACAGAATAATCTCCGCTCTGGGTTCAGGAGAGTTCACCGATGCGGAAACAGTGGACCTTCTCATTCAGAGTGTAGTGGATTGGGATAACCTGCCTGACCGTTTCACGGAAGGAACCGAATCGGTACCCTGCGGAACACCCGCCATGCTTGAGGCGGTACGTCTTGGGATAGACTCTCCCCTTGCCAACCGCCCCCCACTCAGCGGACCCCATTACACATTCGACTCACCTGACGGTTACTTCAAGATACACTGGACCGATTCCGGTGCCGATGCTGTCACTTTAAGCTACGCAACCACTGTTGCCGTTGCGGCTGATTCTTCATGGCAGGTGGAATGCACAGAAATGAATTTCATAACACCGCCACCGGACAACATGGTTGGTGGTTCTAACCAATACGATATCTACATCATATACCTTGGCGGAGGTACTCTTGGATACTGTTCCCCCAGCGGTGAATTTCAGCCTCCCGACTCCACACAGGCCTGCAGCGCAAGCCATATCGTTATTGGCAGCACAATCTCAGGCTGGGGACAGAGAGTCTGTACCATGGCTCACGAATTCCAGCACGCCATTCAGTTCTCCTACAGCTTCGAAGAGGGAACCTGGTTCATGGAAAACTGCGCTGTCTGGATGGAAGAGATGGTATACCCAGATGTAAACGACTACCTGCCGTACGTCCAGTATGGTGCTGGCGCGCTTCGTACTCCCTGGTACGATATACGTTCTGCCGCCATGTACTGGTACGGAGCTTTCACCTGGCCATGGATGATGTGGGACAGGTGGGGCTACGAATCGGTTCGGGAGATATGGGAAATCTGTGCCGATGTAGCCGGAAGCAACCTGGAGCCAGCCCATGAGCAAATGTTCGCCGGTCATGGGTCAAATTTTGAGTCGATCTTCATGCAGTACGGATTATGGAGATGGTTCACAGCTGCTAACTGGTTCGCCGGCTGCGGCATGTACAACGAGGAGGTTTCTACCTGGACACCAGGCCCCAGAGTACTGCCCTATCATAATACTGCAACCCTGCCTTTCAGCGGTGATCAGACCACGACCTACAAGCCAGATTATCTGGGTATCCACTGGATCAAAGTCGATCTGAGCAGTTACCAGAATGATTGGATCCAGATGGCCTTCGACGGTTACGATAATCTTCAATGGAACATGGGCGTCATAATGCAGGACCTTTCCGGAAGGTTCTACTTCAACTGGTACGCCTGCGACCCCACATCCGGTGATATTACCATTACAGTGGGTGCGGACGGATGGGACTATGCCATTTTCTTCCCGGCATTCATGACAAATTATCCCATGAATCACAACTATACCTTCGAGATAACCAGCCTGGGTACGGGAATAGAAGGATCCCCTTCAAATACCGATCTTCTCAATCTGAATGTCTCATCAAATCCCATTCAGACCGGTGATTATGTAACCTTCGACCTACCGAGCGCAGGAAACGCCAACATACTTATCTACGATATGAGCGGCAGAGTTGCTGCCACACTCATTAATGAGGAACTGCAGGAAGGTTCCCACTCTGTACAATTTGACGGATCGGATCTGTCAAGCGGAACCTACTTCATAATGCTCTTCGCAAACGATCGTATCTCCACGCGGAAAGTACTCCTGACCAGATAGGCACTAACCTGGTGGAAAAGCAGGGATCCATTTCAGGGTCCCTGCTTTTTTCTGTATATTCAAGGCTGAAGCTGAAGCTGAGCTCCGGAGGTAATCTTGATTTTACGCCATCTGCTATTTGACATGACACTGATACTTCTGCTTCTTGTAACTGGATGCAAAAGAGATAATGAGCAGTGTGAAAGCGGCAGCACGGAATATTCTCCCGTTATCATAATCCAGTTCAGGGAAACTGATGTATCCTCGAGTCTGCCATGGGATATCTCAGAAGACCATGCTAACGTATCAGCTTCAATACTTCATCCGGACAATAACCCGGCATTCACGGTGACCAGCGGGCTGATCCGGGAAGCTATTGAGAACGATATGCTCGTTGCATTAATAAGTGACAGCTGCCTCAACTACCAGATAGGCGATGATCACATACAAATATGGTTTGACAGCAGCGGTACTGTAAGATCTCTTCCGGAGCAGCTCCTTGATGAAAGCCTTGATCCGGGCTGGTTGAATAATATCAGTCATCAGGATATTCTGCTGCGATTATTAGATACATACAAACCTGATCTTACACTACTGGATTACAGAATTCCCGATGTTTCTTCTGCCCTTCGAATGGCTGAATACTGGACAGCACCGGATGTTCTTTCCCGATATATGGTTATAGTGTTCTGGCTTCCGGAAGACTCAGGCACCAGAGGGTGGTGTGTCTTCGCTGGAGAGGGCATAAATGGAAGCACACCTTACGGATTGACCATAAATGGCCTTTTTGCGACCATCCGGCTTCTTGCAGGTCTGCAATGGATGGATGCCCTGCCGGATATCATTCCAGCAATTTCTATTCTGGAAGATACCGATGTGATATGGACTGATCTATAAACAGCGGGCTGAAACCGCTGAATCTGATCCTGATACTACCGCTTGCAAAGGCAACTGAATTATCTTACATTTGGAGCCGAATCCATATTCGTATGGGGTGAATGCGGCACTGAAGACAAACAGCAGCCCGAAAAGCATCCTTAGTATTGATACCAGTGATAATTGTTAGGGGATATACAATGTCAATAATAATGAAATCTGTTAACGACTTCCTTACGCGGCTTTCAAGCAAGCTCAAAGGCGGTGGAGACAGGGCTATTGAAAAACAGAAGAAAAAGGGAAAGAACACCGCCAGAGAGCGTGTGGAGGATCTGCTTCTTGATGAAGGTTCTTTCCTTGAGACAGATCTCTTTGTCGAACATTCCGCAATGGATT
>QNDS01000339.1 GCA_003644925.1 Candidatus Fermentibacterota bacterium | reverse complement strand
CTGCTCTGGCGCAGACAAGAGGTATCTTCATGATCCGCGTGTTCAAACCATCCTATGACAACCGGGAGCTTGAAGCTGTGGCGGAGATTCTGGAATCGGGCTGGGTGGGCCTTGGTCCGAAGACCGCTGAATTCGAACGGGCTTTTGCTTCATTCTGCAAAGTGGATCACTGCATAGGCCTTAATTCGGGAACAGCAGCTATCAGTATGGCTCTGAGCCTGCTCGATATCGGAGAAGGTGACGAAGTCATCATACCGACCATAACTTTTGTTTCCGGTGCACACTGCGTGATCAACCATGGAGCCAGACCGGTTTTTGCGGATATCGATAGAAATACTCTGAACCTTGATCTAAGCGATGTTGAGCGAAAGTTAACAGCAAGGACAAAGGCAATAATGCCCGTTCACTACGGCGGCCTGCCGGTAAGAATGGATGAGCTTAAGACTATTGCAGGGGAGATTCCCATTGTAGAGGATTGCGCTCACGCCGCCGGATCGATGTACAGGGGACAGCCGGTGGGAGGCATTGGAACAATCGGCTGCTTCAGCTTTCATGCGGTAAAAAACCTTGCCATGGGCGAAGGCGGTGCCATTACCCTGAATGATTGCGCAATGGCGGAACGGGCAAAGAAATTACGCTGGCTGGGCATCAACAGAGAAACCTGGGATCGAACCCGACTGGACAGATCCTACTGGTGGGAATATACAATTGATGAGATCGGTGTGAAGTCGCACATGGACGATATTCATGCTGCTATCGGCCTGGTACAGCTTCGAAAACTGGAGGAAGCAAACCGGCGCAGACGGGAGATCACACTCCTCTACCGAAAAGGATTGGGGTCAATTGAACAGCTGGAGATGCCCCCCGAGGAAACTGCAGATTTCGTGTCATCCTGGCATATTTTCGAGATAAAGGCTCAGCAGAGGGATGAGTTGAATCTTTTCCTCGACAGGAACGGGATCAGTACAGGAGTACATTACAAACCCCTTCATCTCTACGCCTGTTACGGCCCTCAACCGGTTTTGCCTGTGGCTGAGGATGTGTTCAGCCGAATTCTGACACTCCCCCTTTACCCCGACCTCACCGATGCAGAAGTTGAGTATGTGATGGATACGATCCGGAAGTTCTACCATGACAAGTAAGGACACACTTCCGAAGATCGTCTGTATGTGCGGCAGGGATATCGGATATCAGATAGCGGAATTCCTTCTGAGCCAGGCTGAGGAAGTAAGATTTGTCGTGAATGAACATGATAGAATCGGAGAATGGTACAGAACACCCCGGGAGCTGGACATCATCGAAATAGCCGAGGATGAGATAGCTCAATACCATCCGGATCTGATAGTAGTGGCGTTTTACGATAGAATTCTACCTGAAAGCATTTTTTCTATACCTCCTCTCGGCTCCTGGAACCTGCATCTGGGCGACACCGAGAGGTACAGAGGAGCCTATCCGAACATCCAGGCATTGCGCAACGGAGATGCGGCCTACGCCGTTACACTGCACAGGATCGATGCGGGGATTGATTCCGGTGACCTGCTGGCCAGGGACTGTTTTCCCATATCACCGGTAATGACGTGCAAAGAGCTGTATTACATAATGATTGAACAGGGGATGAAGCTGTTTCTGGAGTGCTACAAGGATCTATTGAGCGGAAAAGCACTGCGGAAAACCCGTACTCAGAATGACACCGAAGCGGTCACCCGGTACCGCAAGGATCTCTCGCATGAAGTGCACCCACCTGCGGAGTTCATCAACTCCGTACGGGCATTAACTTTTCCTCCCTTTCCTCCGCCCTATTTCATGGTGGGAGATCGCCGATTCATCGTTGTGGAAGACAAGCCTGAAAAATAACGGGGTCGGACGTCACTTGCGACACTTACCTGGATTATCTTTCATTCTTATCTGAGAATCACAAGGCTTTCAGTGAACTCAGGGCAGTCTCCCGATACACGGACGGTGTACAGACCGGATGGAAGACCCTCAACCCCGACTGCTCTGCACATTCCTCCCGCCTGAACAGGGATCAGGCCGGTGGAGAGAACCATTCTTCCGGTGATGTCGAAGATATCAATTTCTATGCTGCCGTTTTCTGTGAGGTTTACCAATAGATTCACTATACCTGAAGCAGGATTTGGATAAAGAACAGTGCCTGTGGCAGCTGCAGTGTTTTCAGAACTGATCCCGGTCCAGTTGACAAATACCGAATCGATATTGGAAAGCCCCGTCTCCACCTGGTTTGAATCCAGGGCGCTCACAGCGAAGTAATTCCAGCCGGTGGGAAGCTCCCATATGCTCACCTGGCGTTCAGGGGTGAGGAACAATGGATCAAGCCCGGATGAAGAGATACCGTGCCAGATCCTGTACAGGTCGAATTGATCGTTTCCAAACACATTGTAGGTGAGTACAGCGGTGCTGTTGATGCTGTCGACTTCTGCCATCAGATAAGGTACGAGAGCCTGACCCTCCCAATCGTACTTGTATGCCCGGTAGCTTTCGATGATCGGGTCCACGAATCGCATGGAGTGTTCCTCTGTTCCATCAGGCCTGACTTCCGTTACGTCTGAAAAGGTCGTGGTGCCCTGCACGTCTCCCCAGCCTACGATGTAATTGCCTGTGGGTAATCTCTGCATAGAGCCAAGATGGGTTCCGTAAAGACCCGGCTCCTGATAGCTCCAGACCAGAGTGGCTGTCATACTGTTTGTATCCAGCAGGTATTCCAGACCTCTGGAAACCTGAGGACTGTGGAATCTGCCGTTATCAAAGACGGTATACAGACCGGGTTCAAAAGTGTTGAAGTCATGCTGTGCGCTGAAGCCGCCAAGGGGATCACCTATCATTGTGAACCAGCTTGAATCGGCGTCCAGCCCCCCGAACCTCCAGATGATATCTCCCGTTGTCTGGTCGATCTTTGTGCATTCGCCCAGCGCCAGGCAGGAGAGCAGAATATTACCGTCCAGATCTTCTGCGATGGAATTACAGTGCACATAGTCCACAACCGCAGCTGTCAGATCAACAAAGTGGGCAGCATCAGTTATTTCGAAATGATCAAAACTGCTCCACTGAAAAATTGGTACATGATTCTCATCCTGTTCCTGAACCAGAAGTCCCTGGACCAGCGCGTTCGGGTTTCCGCCGGGAACGATGAGGGACATATCGATGTACCGTGCGTCAATGCCAATCAGCAGTGCATTCCCATTCTCCCGCATGCTTATGTCATGAATGTCCGTAGGGTATCCAATTACACTGAACGAATCCTGGAAAGCGTATGTATCGTCCATGACAAGCCATGTTACTGCATTGCCTGGCAATCTGGTTCCGAAGGTCAGAAGATCTCCCGGCTGCACTTCCACGCAGAATATTCCCTTGTTCCAATGCCAGT
>QNDS01000338.1 GCA_003644925.1 Candidatus Fermentibacterota bacterium | reverse complement strand
TCAGAATGATAATGCTGACTCCTGGCTCAGCAATATCATTCTGATCCAGTTGCACATGATGGTCCGGGTGACGCTGCAACTGGATCAGAATGATATTGCTGAGCCAGGAGTCAGCATTCCACGAATGCCTGATCGCAGGCGGCTCATAACGGCCTTCCCGGATCAGCTTCCGGCGCAGGCCGTAGTGTTCGATGTAGTTGATCACTTCCAGCAGGGAAATTGCAGCAATACCCTGGCAGATGAACACAATAAGCCCCGTCATGCCAGCAAAATATGCTGCGAGCAGCGCCATACACAAACTGATCAGCCACCAGGCGGTCAGTTCATGCCAGATCCAGCGCGCCGCCCTGCCCTTTTTCCCGGCATCACCCGCCGCCAACCGCCACGCCTGTATGGTGTTAAGCACCATTGCCCTGGGAACCTGCGTATAGACCGTCGTCCCCCGTGCTGCCGAACTCGGATCATCCGGCGTAGCTACTTTTACGTGGTGCCACCTGGGGTGCTCCAGTTTGAAGCCCGGGTACAAAACACTGGAAAGCAGCAATCCACCCAGGCCCTGCAAGAACCTGCTCCGCCGGTGGATGAGTTCATGGGCCACATTAATTGCAGCAATGCCGCCAATATCTCCCAACGACACGGTCCACCCCACCAGGGCCGCGAACGACCACTCACCCGATAGATTCCCGGCAACCCACACCGACCAGGCCAGCACAGGTAGAAATACAAAAGCAGCCGCCACGGGAATCAGAACATCGGGATAAATGCCGCCCTTTCCCAATTCCGGATTCACTGCATCCCGGCCAATCAGCAAGTCGAGTAGCGGCAGCACGCCATACAGGACCACCAAGGGCATCCATGCAAACAACGTAGACATGCCGGGCCAGTCGCGCAACGCCAAACTGGCCGGCATCAGCAGCGGAAGCAGAACCAATAACCAGTAGCTGTGCCGCGTGATGACCGGCGGGATATTACGTGCAGCGGGGCTTTCCATAATTCAAGAATAACAAAAACGCTAAACCTTCCCAACCTTCTCTTTCAGGGCTTTTACACAGTATTGATTGAGACTGTCACCAACTCTCAATGACTCAATGGCGAGATATTCATGAAGCTCCTCCCCCACCCGGAGATTGAATTTTCCTGAATAGCTACGACCTGCTGTCGCTCAGGCAAAAAAAACCGGGGCATAAGCCCCGGCAGTCTCGTTAGATGTCCCAGGTAGCAGCTCCCGGGATATCTGGTTGGATTCTTTCCTATCTACAATCTGGTTCAATGGACCGGGTGGTTGAGGCGCGCCAGCCCTCCCTGGCTGCCTCTAGTGCCATTCCTGGCAATCTCACCACCCAATCGATCTGAAAATGACCATCCATGGTCTTTTCAATTTGTAGCCTTCCTGGCTACATCACTCCACCAAAATAGAACCATCCCTGGTGGTAACGCGGCCTCCCTGGCCGCTCCTTTCGCAACACTCTTGCGCTAGCTTTAAATATTTGACCATCCCTGGTCGCCACCTGCATTTCCGTTGCATTACGAAACTGGTGTTCCTCTCCAACTCCAGCTCTTGCCTACTTATTCATCCAACGGTAACGCAGTGGTGTATTTCTTACTGCGCAAAACAAAACTCGTATTCACATAATCAACTGCTTTACAGGCCATAATGTGCTCGCGTAGCAGTACCTCGTACGCCCGGATGCTCTTGCATGCCACCTTCATGTGGTAGTCATGCTGGCCACTCATGGCATAGCATTCCAGAATCTCCGGGCGGTTGGCGACCATTTCGTCAAACTGCCTGACCGAGTCAGGATGGCGGTCCTCCAAGGCAACCGCCACTACGGCGATCACATCCAGCCCAATTTTCTCCGGGTCCAGTATCGCTACTGTGGTAGAAATTACCCGGTCTTCCTCCAACTTTCTAACTCGTCTCCAGCATGGCGAGGTGGACAATCCAACCTTTTCCGCGAGAGCCTGGCTGGAGAGCGTGCCATCGGCTTGCAACTCCGCAAGGATTCTAAGGTCTGTTCTATCCATTGAGGCATATTCTTCTCGTCAATTTCCCTGTGACGAAATGTTTATACCACATATTAATCTTTATGTGCAAATTTTTATCCCCCAGCGTGATCTATTGATATAGAAATTCTAAACGGATTGCAAATAAATCTGTAAGAGGTCGCTCTTACAGCATGCTCTATAATTCCACCGGGCCCGTCCGAAGGGGCTCTATATAAAGGAGCAACACATGACTGATAAAGGCGCCCTGTCCCAACGCCACTGCAAACCCTGCGAAGGCGGTGTCATACCGATGACGCCGGAGGAAGCAAATACAAACCTGGAAGAAATAGAGGAATGGGAGTTGGCCGCAGACGGCAAAGCAATCAGCCGCCGCTTCCGCTTCAGGAACTTCCACGAGACCATGGCCTTCATCAACGCCATGGCGGCAATCGCCAACACGCAAGACCACCATCCCGATTTTTCAGCGGGCTACAACTATTGCGAAGTGAATTACACGACCCACGCGATCGGTGGTCTCAGTGAGAACGACTTTATATGTGCTGCAAAGATAAATGCGTCGTAGCAATAGCGCAGACAAGACATGGCATCTGGCGCGTTAACTTGAAACCACACCAGAAGTCCGGATTAACCTGCAAAAGCACTTACAACCAATTCTCTACCGTCAAGTCGGGCACCCGCGTGAATTCCCGAACATTGTTGGTCACCAGTACCGCGCCCAGGCTCAGCGCGTGCGCTGCGATGAACAGGTCATTATTGCCAATGAGCCTGCCCGCCTGTTTTAGCCGCGAACGAACACGGCCATAGTGCCAGCCGACGTCCTCCCCCAACGCTTCAATCAGCAACAGGCGCGCAAACGCGTCGAGCTGTTCCCTGCGCTGGCGTTTCAACGAAGGCTTGCCGTTTTCAACCCCGAAACATAACTCGGCGTATGTCACCGCGGAAATGCACAAGTTCTTCACCGCCTTGAATTTATACCGCAATCGGTCCGAATGGTGGTTGAGCACATAGATACAAATGTTGGTGTCCAGCATGTACATCAGGGAAAGCTTCTTTTCTGGGGCGGCAGATCTTCCCGCTCGGAAAGAAAGTCCTCACCAAAAACGGACGCCGTATCAAAAAATTCATCCCAACCGGGTTCTTTCGCCGACAGGATGACCTTATCGCCCTGCTTGTGAACAAATACTTCCTCACAGTCAAAGCGAAATTCCCTGGGCAGACGCACGGCCTGGCTACGGCCATTCTTAAAAATTTTTGCTGTTTTCATGAGGTCATTCCCGGTCAACTAAATGATATATACCAGGCAGTATATATCACAGACGGCCATCACAAATAATAATGACATAAACGGCGCCACCCACCTGTAGGAAATCAGAGCAAGCTACT
>QNDS01000337.1 GCA_003644925.1 Candidatus Fermentibacterota bacterium | reverse complement strand
AATAGAACTGTTGAGAATAAGATATTGATAGTATCTACCTTACATATTAGCATCAATTACCATCTTTTCCTAAATAGGGACGTACCCGGTGATACGTCCCTTTCAGTATTACTTCCTGATGACCTTCCCCTCGGCCATGACCATTTTAGGGAAAGCTGCAAGATCAAGCGGATTGCGGTCCCATACCAGCAGGCTCGCTGTCTTACCGGCCTTGATCGAACCCAGCTGATCATCTATGCCAAGTATCTTCGCATTCTTGAACGTGATCAGGGAAATCGCTTCCTCGGGGCTCATTCCGGCGATCAGGAAGAATTTAAGACTGTCCCTCAAGGCTGGTGCCCATATAACCGGATGATCGGTCATCAGGCCGTAGAATGCTTTGGATTTCATCAGAAGCCCGGCATTCTGGTAGTAGGCATGCTTGAGTTCTACCTTATAACCAACTGATCCGAGCGGTCCGTATACGATCGGAATACCAGCTTTTGCCAGCTCATTGAATATCTCTTTATGGAAAACATCACAGGTATGCTCGGCTGTTACCTTGATCCCGTACTTCTCCGCAAGCCCGATCAGGTAAAGAACATCGTCCTCCTTGTGCACGTGAACCTTGGCCGTCTTCCTGCCATCGAGGAGTTCGATAATAGCTTTCTCTGCAGGACTGAACTCCTGCTCGTATTCAAGATCTATCGCTTTTCTCTGGAAATCCTGCTCTTTCTTTGACAGTTTTTCCTTTTTTATGTCCTTCTGAAGCTTATGGAGGTTTCTCTCCTTCTCGAGTTCCGCCCTGTCCCGTTTGTTAAGAACTTCGTCGAATTTCTGCTCCAGCAGAGCATAAACTCCCATCCTGGTATTGGGACGGTCACCCTTCCAGTCCGTAGTGGAACGGGGATTAAACCCCAGAGCCATCTTGTAGCCGTAGTCCTTAATGACAGCGTTCTTCCTGTTGGGCTCGAAATTCCTGATGACCTTCGCTTTCCCTCCGAGAAGATTCCCGCTGCCGGGAACCACGCAGCTGTAGAGGACGCCGAAATCCACAGCATCGCTGAATGCCCTGTCATCGAAGTAAATACTGTTGATAGGGTCATTTACCGGGAGGATCTGACTGAGGGTATCGTTGAGTTCGGATTCTGTCCAGGGTTCCCCTTCCCTGTCCATTCCAATGTGTGAATGGGCGTCTATGAAGGCCGGTGTCACGAAACCGTGATAATCGGATTTCATCTTCTTTTTAACTACATCGATGATTTTCTTTCCTTCAATAACGATCGAGCAGTTCTCCACTTTCCTGTGGCCGTCGTAGAGAACATCAGCAGATATTATCGTCTGCTTTCTGGATGACATACGTCTCCCCTTTCAGATAAATGAGAATGCTTGTTCCGGGATGTTTCGTGAATATAATTGAAATCAAGTGATTGGATGTGAGCTGGAAATAATCCTCCGTGTCTGTCCTCAGGATCGCGGGTTCATAAAGAAGCGGTAAGGCGGAGATAGAACCTGGCGCTGCCGAGCCCTTCTGAAAGAGGAAACCCGGCTGCGGCATCGGCATTGAAAATGCCGCTTATCCCTCTCATTCCGGCTCCGCAGCCCACGGGATACCTCATCCCCTCTTCCGGTGTTCTGATGGCGGCGAGATCACAGAACAGGTAGACTCTGGTCTCGGTTTCTCCCAGGGAGATCTCGGGTCTTGCTGCCGCATATCGAACCGCCCTGAAAGCGTTTTCAGGATAACCTCTGAGGGTTTCCTGCCCGCCCAGCTGCTGCAGAAGGCCTTCGAACCAGTCTCCCTGCATAACTCCCCCTGTCAGTAATCTGCCCCCAAACCCCATCACACCGCTGTAAACGTTCCCATCGATCGACAGATCCGCCATGGTCAGGATACCCGAAGAGTCCTGCCCTGTTCTGTTACCGGACCTGGCCTGCAGCTGAAACTCAATTCCGTTCCAGCCCTGCTGCATCCTGTGGCCGGCCCGGAAGGCGATCCCCCCGAGACCGTAGTCGTACTTCTGCCGCTCCCCGTCCGGCGGATAACCTCTCCATATGCCGGCTCCTCCCATGATCTCGGTCCGGTCAATGGCCCAGATGACCGAAAGGCTTGCTTCCCGGTTGACCCATGAGCTCTCCGGTGTTTCCTGGGAAGCTTCCAGCTGAGCCGAAAGAGGAATACCAAACAGCCAGGGCTCTCTATAGCGGATATACGCGTTAAACCCTCCCCATTCGGTTGTCCGGCCGGAGATCTCCAGTTCCCGCGCGGTTCCTGCCAGGTTCAGGAAAAGAACCTCTCCGGCACCTTCAAGATTCTCCCCCCGCCAATCCATTGAGGCGGCAAAATGTCCCTGTCTCCCTTTTTCAATATGCTGCACAATGACGATATTCCCGCCTTCTCCAAGCAGGAGCTCTGTTACGTTCGCTGCTTTGATGAACTTCAGCTGCTCTATCCTCGCAATCCACGCGATGACCGCGGAGCGGTCGTAGATATCACCAGGTTCAAGTGCCATAAGCCGTGTAAAAACCTCGGTGCGGGTTCCTGGTGCCCCTTCGATGCGGATTTCTTCCAGGAGGGCGTGCCTTCCGGGGACGGTATTCACTCTCAGTGTATCGCCTGAAACAAAATAGTAACCGGCACCTGCAAACGGGTATCCTTCCTCAAGGTACCATTGCAGAATACTTTCCTGCAGTACTGTGATGGAGGAATCGGAAGCGAGAACTGAATCAATTCCAAGTTCCTGCAGAGCGGGCAATGGAGGACTGCCCCCCAAATCAACAGCAAGGGAACCCTCCCCTGCGGGTACAGCTGCAAAAGCAATACAGAATAGTATCATTACCATCTAGAAATTCACCGTTCCCTCCAGGCCAGCCCTCTGACTCCAGCTGCTGCCGGAGGGTTTCCTTCCCCAGTAGAATGCGCTGATATCCAGCCCCGATGAAAGGCTCCGGCCTATCCTGACCGATGTTCTCCATGAGATACCGCTGTCGTTTCCGTCGAAGAACCATGCGGGAAGCTCTTCATCACCGGGTATGTATCCCGCTGCAATCCGGGCCGTGGCGTTCCAGCCGCTTCCGATCAAAGAGAAATGCGGTCCCGCTTCGATCATGTACTTATCCAGGTCTGAAACCACTTCTCTTCTGGATTCGTAAGCCGCCATGATCCCCGGTTTCAGGCCGGGAAAGAGCTCCAGGGTCGGATCGATCTCCAGCCTCAGTCCGCGCGTATCCCGGGGGTAGTAGAGTTCCTCCTCCTCACGCCAGAGTTTTGCTGAACATTCGATCACAAGATTCGCAGCAGGGCTCAACTCCGGTGCTGCCCGGACAGACCAGAATCTGGTATCCTTCAATCCCGCGCCGCTGTAAGAGATTCTTTCGTTCCTTAGCCTTCCTGAGAGACTGAGCCTGCTCAGAAGGCCTGTTT